>NZ_JBBAYJ010000011.1 GCF_037153975.1 Aquipuribacter sp. SD81 | reverse complement strand
AAACGAATGAGTGTCAAGGATCTACCGACACAGATCTGTCAAGCATGTCCCGAAGGTCGACAGCCCTACAGGGCGGTTCGTCGTCGAGGCCGGACCGTGCCGCTCGGTTGCACAGGGGCGGGTCGGCACGTGTGGGGCGCGGGGTGTACCCCCACTGTGCCCCCATGGCGCTCGACGCCACTCTCCGCGGGGAGGGGAGGGACGCCCGATGAGAACGTCGGGCGACAGCGGTCGTGGAGGGCGACAGGGACAGTCGGAGGACTCGAGAGGCTGCTGTGAGACCACTGCGCTACGCCATCAACGTCACCCTCGACGGGTGCGTCCACCACGAAGCCGTCGGGCCGGACGAGGAGCTGCACCGCTGGTGGGGCGAGCAGCTGGCGGCCGCCGACGCCATGCTCCTCGGCCGCGTCACCTACCAGATGATGGAGTCGGCGTGGCGCCGCTCACCAGACGGCACGTGGCCGGACTGGATGGCGGACTGGATGGTCCCGTTCGCGAGCAGCATCGACGCCGCTCGCAAGTACGTCGTCTCGAGCACCATGGACGACGTCGACTGGAACGCCGAGCTGCTGCGTGGGGACCTCGCCGAGGCCGTCACGCGGCTCAAGGACCAGCCCGGGGGCGCCGTTCACCTCGGCGGGGTCACGCTGCCGCTCGCCCTCGCCGACCTCGGGCTGGTGGACGAGTACGTGTTCGTCGTCCACCCGGTCGTGGCCGGGCGCGGGCCCACGCTGCTCGACGGGCTCCGCCGACCGCTGACCCTGCGCCTCGTGGACCGGCAGGTGTTCGGCAGCGGCGCCGTCGCGCACCGCTACGTGCCGGGCGATGAGTTCCGCGCGGGCGGACCGTCCACCCCGGCATGACCGCCAACCTCAACCCGTACCTCAACTTCGTCGACGACGCCCACGAGGCCATGCAGCACTACCAGCGCGTCTTCGGCGGCGAGCTGACCCGCAGCTCCTTCGCCGAGTTCGGCATGGCCGAGGAAGGCTCGCCCGACGCCGACAAGACCATGCACGCCCAGCTCGTCACCGACCTCGGCTGGGTGCTCATGGCCTCCGACACGCCCGCCCACATGCTCGACCAGCCCCGGGGGACCGCCGCGCACGCCGTCTCGCTGTCCGGCGGCCCGGAGGACGCCGAGACCCTCCACCGCTACTGGGACGGCCTCGCCGACGGCGGGCAGGTGCAGGAGCAGCTCGCGGTCGCCCCGTGGGGTGACGAGTTCGGCATGGTCACCGACCGCTTCGGCGTGCAGTGGATGGTCAACATCGCCGGCTCCGGTCAGCCGAGCCAGGACGGCGAGGGCTGAGGGTCCGCGCTCAGGCGCCGACGGGTTCCGCCGTCCTCGCGGGGCCCGTCGGACGACCGAGCGACCCCGCGGGCGTCGCCGCGGCCGCGCACAGCGCCCGGTCGAGGTCGGCGACGAGGTCGTCCGGGTCCTCCAGGCCGATGCTGAGCCGCACGAGCGCGTCGCACGGCTTCGCCTCGGCGGCGACGGGGCGGTGCGTGAGGGCGGCCGGGTGCTGCAGCAGCGAGTCGACGCCACCGAGGCTCACCGCGTGCGTGAGGAGCCGCACGGACCGCACCAGCGTGCTCGCGGCCTCGTAGCCGCCGCGCAGCTCGACGGCGAGCACGGCGCCGGGCCCGCGCATCTGGGCACCGACGAGACCGTCCGGGTCGTCGAGGCCGGGGTAGTGCACGCGGGCGACGGCGGGGTGCGCCGCCAGCCAGGCCGCCACGTGCTGCGCGCCGGCCTGCTGGGTGCGGACGCGGACCGGCAGGGTGGGCAGGCCGCGGTGCAGCAGGTAGGCCGCGAGCGGGTGCAGCAGCCCGCCCGTCACCGCCCGCACCCGGCGCAGCGCCGCCGCGAACCGCTCGCTGCACGCCACCACGCCGCCGACGACGTCGCCGTGGCCGCCGAGGTACTTGGTCGCGCTGTGCAGCACGAGGTCCGCCCCGAGCGCCGCCGGGTTCTGCAGCACGGGCGTCGCGAACGTGTTGTCGACCACGACGGGGACGCCGCCGGCCGCGGCGCACAGCGCGGCGACGTCGACGAGGTCGAGCGTCGGGTTGGCGGGTGTTTCCACCACCACCAGCGCGGTGTCCGGGCGCAGCCGCTGCGCCACCTCCTCGGCCCGGCAGTACGTGACCTCCGTGCCGAGCAGGCCGCTCGCGAGCAGGTGGTCGCTGCCGCCGTACAGCGGGCGGACGGCGAGCACGTGCCGCTTCGGCGCCCCGCCCGTCAGCTCCGGGTCGGTCGTGCACGCGAGCACCGTCGCCGTCAGCGCCGCCATGCCGGAGGCGAAGCCGACGGCCTCGGCCGTCCCCTCCAGGCGGGCCAGCGCCGCCTCGAACCGGGCGACGGTCGGGTTCCACAGCCGCTGGTACACGTGGCCGCCCTCGGCGAGCGGGTGGTGGCCCGTCGCCATCGCCTCGTACGAGGCGCCGCCGGACTCCACGTCGGGCAGCGGGCTCGTCGATGACAGGTCGAGCGGCGGCGCGTGCACGCCCAGCGCCGCGAGGTCGTCGCGCCCGGCGTGCACGGCGAGGGAGTCCAGGTGCAGCGGCGAGGCGAAGGGGTCCGACGACGGCGTCATGGCGTCAGGGTCGACGGTTCCCCGGTCTGTGACAACATCGGCCGCAGGACCTGCGGCTAGAGGGGCCTGGGTTCGCAGGATGAGCGAGGAGGACGCCACGTGCCCGGACCCGAGCCGCAGAACGTGCAGCCGTCCCTCGACGACGTGGACCGCGCCCTGCTCGAGGGTCTGCGGGCCGACGGCCGCGCGACCAACGCGTCGCTGGCCGCGCTCGCCGGCATCGCCGAGAGCACGTGCGCGAGCCGGCTGCGGGCGCTCCGCCGGGCCGGGGTCGTCACCGGCAGCAGCGTCGACCTCGATGCCGCCGCGCTCGGCCACCCGTTGCGGGCCGTCGTCAAGGTGCGCCTCGGCACGCACGACCGCGCCCACGTGGCGGCCATCTACGACCACCTCGTCGCGGTGCCGGGGGTGCTGTCGGTGCTGCACCTCGCCGGTGAGGACGACTTCCTCGTGCACGTGGCCGTGCCGAGCGCGGAGCGGCTGCGTGACCTCGTGCTCGAGCACGTGACGAGCCACCCGAGCGTGCGCCAGGTGGAGACGCACCTCGTCTTCGAGGAGCGGCGCGGGGTCGGCGTCCCGCTCCGTCCGGAGGCCGCTCCTGCGCGCCGCTCGGGGACCCGGGCGCCACGCGAGCCTCAGGCGTCGGCCGGGCGTCCCCGCAGCGCGAGCAGCCGGTAGCTGACGCCCACCGCGAGCACGAGGACGCCGCCCAGCACGCTCACCGGCGGCAGGGTGACGACGAGCACCGCGCACAGGACGGCCCCCAGCACCTGCAGCGCGCGCGGGTACAGGCGGTCCGCACCCGTCTGCGTCCACGCGCTCAGGTTGGCGACGAGGTAGTACACGAGCACCCCGAACTAGGAGAAGCCGATCACCTCGCGGACGTCGCCGACGAGCACGAGGACGCAGACGACCATCGCGACGGCGAGCTCGGCGTGGTGCGGGACCCGGTGGACCGGGTGCACCGCGGCGAGCCAGCCGGGCAGGTCCCGCTCCCGCGCCATCGCGAGCGTCGTGCGGCTGACCCCGGCGAGCAGGGCGAGCAGCGCGCCGAGCGACCCGGCCGCGGCGGCGACCGCGACGACCGGCACAGCCCACGACTGCGTCCCGGCCGCGACGGCCGCGGCGAGCGGTGCGGGCGCCGCCGCGGTGCCGTCGGCGCCCAGGGTCCCCAGCAGGACGAGCGCGACGAGCAGGTAGGTGACGGCGGCGCCGCCGAGGGCCACCAGCACCGCGCGGGGGATGGTCCGCCGTGGCTCGCGGACCTCCTCCGCGAGCGTCGCGATGCGGGCGTACCCGGCGAAGGCGAAGAACAGCAGGCCCGCGGCCTGCAGGACACCGAGGACGGCCCCGCCGCCCGTCAGCCCGTCCTCGGCCCCGAGCGGTGCGAGCGACGGCGGCGCCGGCCGGCCGAGCCACGCGGCGAGCAGACCGCAGGCGAGGCCGACGAGCACGACGGCGAGCAGGACGCGGGCCACCCCCGCCGTGCGCGTGACGCCCCGGTAGCCCACCGCGGCGAGGACGACGACCGCGACCAGGGCGACGGGCCGCTGCCAGCCGTCGGGCGCGACGTACGCGGCGAAGGTGAGCGCCATCGCGGCGCAGCTCGCCGTCTTGCCGACGACGAAGCCCCAGCCCGCGACGAAGCCCGGCCACGGCCCGAGCCGCTCCCGGCCGTACACGTACGTGCCTCCGGAGGTCGGGTACTGCACGGCCAGCTGGGCCGAGGCGGTCGCGTTGCACCAGGCGACGAGCGCCGCGAGCGCGAGACCGACCACTAGCAGGTTCCCGGCGGCCGCGGCAGCGGGGGCGAAGGCGACGAACACGCCCGCGCCGATCATGGCGGCGAGCCCCACGACGACGGCGTCACCCGTCCCGAGCCGACGGGCGAGGCGGGCGGGCTCGCTCACGTGCCCCGAGGCTAGCGACGGCTCGTACGCTCCGCCGTATGTCCCAGCCCCGCTACGGCGCCCAGTTCGGGCCCGACATCACGTTCCTCGGCGTCGAGCGCTGCGACTGGCGGGACACCGCCTCGCTGGCGGGTGCGGACGTCGTCGTCCTCGGCGCGCCCTTCGACGGCGGGACCTCCCACCGCCCGGGCACGCGGTTCGGACCCCAGGCCATCCGCTCGACGGACTACCTGCCGCACGACGGCTCGCGGCCCAGCCTGGCGCTGCGGGTCGACGCGCTCGCGGACCTCGTCGTCCGTGACGCGGGCGACGTCGAGATGCCGCCGGGCGACATCGAGACGAGCCTCGCCCGGCTGCGCGAGGCGGTCGCCGCGGTCCGGCGGGCGGGCGCGGTCCCGGTCGTGCTCGGTGGCGACCACTCGATCACCTACGCGACGGGGCGCGGTACCGCCGACGCCCTCGGCGACGGCCGGGTGTCGATGCTGCACTTCGACGCGCACGCCGACACCGGCGACATCGAGTTCGGGTCGCTGTGGGGGCACGGGCAGCCGATGCGACGGCTCATCGAGTCCGGCGCCCTGCGCGGGGACCGCTTCCTGCAGATCGGGCTGCGCGGGTACTGGCCCGGGCCGGACACGCTCGCGTGGATGGCTGCGCAGCGGATGCGCTCCTTCGAGATGACCGAGATCGTCGCGCGCGGCCTCACCGACTGCCTCGACGAGGCGTTCGTGACCGCGACCGACGAGTGCGACGGCGTCTTCCTGTCCGTCGACATCGACGTCGCGGACCCCGGCCACGCGCCCGGCACCGGCACGCCCGAGCCGGGTGGGCTGACCGCGCGGCAGCTCCTCGACGCCGTGCGCCGGATCTGCCTCGAGCTGCCCGTCGTCGGCGTCGACGTCGTCGAGGTGAGCCCGCCCTACGACCACGCCGACATCACCGCGGCGCTCGGCAACCGGGTGGTGCTCGAGGCGTTGTCGGGCATGGCGCGCCGGCGGCGCGAGGCGGCGGGAGAGCGGTTCCCCGACCCGGCCGGGCCGCTGCTCGACGGCCGCTGACCCCGGACGGGCCCGGCCGCCCCGGGACGTCCACTGCAGCCGTGGTGGCGGTCCCCGGGCCACCCCGGCCGCCCTGGGCCCTGCACTGCAGCCGTGGTGGCGGGGTGACGGCCGTGCGGCCCGGCGTGGGCGCTGCAGTGCAGCCCTGAGGGTGAGGGACCGCGCCGGGGAACACCTTCCGCGTCCGGTCCGTTACGGTGGTCGTGGGTGTCGGGCCGCGAAAGCCCCGGGCTCCATCATTTGCCGCTACGAGCGGCCACACGCCGAGAGGCGCTTCCGGTCCGGCACCCGCTGACCCCCACGACGCCGTCCCCGCCACCGCGGGGGCGGCGTCGCTGCGTCTGACGGCCCGGTCCCGCTCAGACCGGCTCGAAGACGGCGGCCAGCACCTGCCACCCGGTCTCCGAGCGCACCCACAACCGCGTGTAGCGCATGCGGGCGACCGCCGTCGCGCCGCCCTGGACGGCCTCGACGTCCACCACGGTGCGCGTCACGCCGCTCGTGCCGTCGTCCTGCACGTCGACGGAGCGCTCCTCGACGGACACGATGCGCAGCCGCCCCGAGCGGTACGCGTCGAGGTCCTCCTCCTTGGTGAACGTCGACCCGTCGGGCCCTCGGCCCACGACGCCCGGGTGCAGCAGCCCGTCGAGGGCCGCCACGTCGTTCGTGCGCTGGGCCTGCAGCAGGCGGCGCTCCGCCGCGGCCAGGTCCTCCGTGCCGACGTCCACGCCGGGACGGTGACACCGACCACGGCACCCGGACAAGCCCGCTCCCCGGACCGACGGTGCGCCGTCAGTCGAGGTCGTTGCGCCGCCAGCGCCGCGCGGAGGCCTCGAGGTGCTCGGCGGTCTGCACGAGCGCGGAGGCGGAGCGGGTGAGGCGGGTCGCGTCGAGCTCCGCGTCGAGCACGGCGACGGCGTCCGCGTCGCCGTCGTCGCGGCCGACGTGACGCTGGTCGGCCAGCACCGCACGGCCCACCGAGCACACCCGCGCGAAGGCCGCCGCGCGCTCGAAGGTGACGTCGAGGTCGCCCTCACCCACCCCGTGCAGGACGGCGTCGACCATCGCGGTGACCTCGTCCGGGCCCGGCGGCTGCGCGACGCCCGCGACGACCTCCGCCACCGGCAGCTGCCGGCGTCCCGCGTCGTACTCCAGCGCCGCCTGCGCCGGGGCGCGACGGACGCCCGCCCGCAGCGCGAGCAGCCGCCACAGCGCCCCGGGCAGCGACACGGGCGCCGCGACCGCCCACAGCCGCGCGGCGGCGTCCAGGCCCTCGTCGGTGTCGACCGCGGCCGCCATGCGCGCGCCCGCCCCCGGGTCGCTGCCGTCCCGCAGCCGGGACACGACGGCCGCGGCGCTGGCGTGGGCGGCCTCGAGGCGCTCGGCCGGGTCGGCCTCGCGCAGCGCGTTCACCGCGGCGGGGGACAGCGGCGCCGGACGGCGCGGACGCTGCGTCACGGGGCCGTCCGGCTGCGCGCGCCACGGCTCAGCTCCTGCGCGGCCCGCGCCACCAGGTCGGCGGCCTGCGCGAGGCGCGTCCGGCCGTCGGGGGTGCGGGCGGTGGCGCTCAGGTAGCCCGACGCGCCGACGTGGGTGGCGAAGTCGTGGCGGCGCACGACGACGCGGCCCTGCCGCTTCGCGCGGTGCCAGGCACCCACCCCCAGCGCGGTCCACCGCGACGGGAACAGCAGCACCGGCAGCAGCTCCGCCGGGTCGCCCCACGACACGGCGGCGTGCACGCGCCGCACGCCGCGCAGGTCGGCGGAGCCGTCGGCGAACGCGCCGAACGTCACGACGTCCAGCGGCGCGCCGCCGAGGGCCTGCGCGGTCTCGGAGGCGGCCCGCAGCGCGGTCTGCGCGCCGCCGCTCAGACCGACGAGCACCACGGGCGTGCCGCTGCCGACCCGGTAGCCGGCCGCCCGCAGGTGCGCCACGAGCGCGCTCGTGTGCGCGGCCGCGAGCCGGTCCCGGTAGCGCGGGTCGAGCGCGACGACGGCCTCCCAGACCCCGCGCGCCACGAGCCAGCGGCTGTCGGCCCGGTACAGCCGTCCCCACAGCCCGCCGGTGACCGGGCGCAGGAAGGCGGGCTCCTGGGTGACGTCGTTCGGCATGAGCGACAGCACGACGTGCCAGCGGGGCAGCCGGTCCCCGACGGCCCCGGCGAAGGCGCGGGCGACCGGCGTCGTCCGCCGCTCGCAGCGGCCCACCCCGTCGAGGTAGACGACGTAGCCGTCCGGTCCGTTGCGCTCGTCGACGTCCGGGCCCGCGACGTCGAGCCGGGTCGCGGGGGTGGGACGCGGCGGCTCGGCCGGGACGGGCGCCACCCGGTCGACGGCGTACCCCGCGAGCGCGGTCACCAGGCCGTGGACCGCCCCGTAGGCCACCGTGCCGAGCAGCGTGCGGCTCGCCTCGGACGGGCCGCGGGTGCCGAGCCGCCCGGCTCGGCGGCACACCGTCGTGTCGAGGACGGCGGAGAACGGGGCGCCGAGGACCGGGAACGGCGCCGCGGGCGAGGCGAGCCACGGCGCCAGCGCTCCGCGCAGGGCGCTGCCGCGCAGCCCGGTCGCCGCGGCGAGCGCGGCCGTCGCGGCCCCGCTCGCGGCGCACCCGGCGAGCACCGACGCGCCGACGGCGCGCAGCGAGCGTCCGGGCGCCTCGCCGGGCGCGCGGAAGGGCATGCCCGTGCGCCGGAGCACCAGCTGCCAGTCCGTCGTGCCGACGGCGTGCGCGAGCACCGAGCACCACACGGGGACCCCTGCCACCGCCCACCTCCGCTCGCCGGGTCCCGGGCGGTCGCCCGGGAGGGACGCGAGCGAGTATCGCCCGATCCGGGTCAGAACCGGAACGGCTTGGGCGGCGCGTTGAGGGCCGCGCGAGGGCACTCGGCGAGCGTGAGCCCGCCGAAGCCGAGCGCCTCGTCGCTCAGCAGCTCGACCGTCCAGCCGTTCTCCTGACCGAACTTCGTGATCGTGACGCGGTAGAGCGTGATCTCGTACTTCGTCGGGGTGCCGTAGGCGACCTGCACGCTGCCGATGAGCTCGGCGCCGGTCGTGCCCGGCGAGCCCGTCCACGGCCGGTCGTAGCGCGACCACATCGTCGTCGTGGAGTGCCACACCCCGCCGGAGCTGACGTCGCCGAGGCTCAGCTCGACGAGGATCGCGCGGGCGGCGCCCTCCGGGACGATCGCGGCGGGGCGGATGACCTCGGTGATGACCCCCTCGTCGTAGGCCTGGGCGGCGAGGAGCTCGGCTCCGTCCATCAGTGGTCCTCCGTGTGCGCAGCGCCCGCCGTGTCGCCGGCGGGTGGGCGTCCGGGACGAGGGGTCGGTCCCGGCAGGTGCGTCATCGGCACGCCCGCGCCGGACCTTGACCCCCGACCACGACCCCCGACCTCGACCCCCGACCTCGACCCTCGCGGCGAGCCCCACGCGTCGGCGGGTCGGGGTGGTGTCGGCGCGCCGCGTGCGCCACACTGGCGTCGGCCGGGCAGGCTGTTCCGCGATCGAGGCCGTTGGGGAAGACGACCCTCGGACGTGGAGGAGAGACCATGCCTGTCGTCACCCGCGGGGTGCTGTACGTGCACTCCGCTGCACGCGCCGTGTGCCCGCACGTGGAGTGGGCCACCGGGCGCGTGCTCAACATGCGCGTCGACCTGGAGTGGACGCCGCAGCCGCTCGGGCCCGGCCTGTTCCGCACCGAGCTGTCGTGGCAGGGCGAGCAGGGCACCGGTGCGCGGCTGGCCAGCGCGCTGCGCGGCTGGTCGGAGCTGCGCTACGAGGTGACGGAGGAGCCGAGCCGCGGCTGCGACGGCGCCCGGTTCAGCCACGTGCCGGACCTCGGGCTGTTCCACGCCGTCATGGACGTGCACGGCAACACCGTCGTGCCCGAGGACCGCATCCGCACGGCGCTCGCCGAGACCGACCACGTCGAGGTGCGGCACCGCCTCGAGGTCGCGCTCGGCACCGCGTGGGACCGCGAGCTCGAGCCGTTCCGGCACGCCGGGGACGACGCGCAGGTCCGCTGGCTGCACCGGGTCGGGTGACGTTCCGCCCGCGCAACGCGGCACAGCACCGGCCCGACGTACCGTCGGTGCCGTGACCGTCCACGCGCCCGGCCGCGGCACCGGGGTGCTGCTGGGCGCGGCGAGTGCGCACGCGCTGTGGTCCGTGGTGCCGGTGCTCGGCGCGGCCGTCCTCGCCCTGGCGGCCCGGCTCAGGCGTGTCGACGGCTTCCTCCGGGCCCACGCCGCCGCCGCCTTCCGGCTGCAGGGTCTGTCGGCGGTCGTCGCCGGCGTCCTGCTGCTGCCGGCGAACGTCGGTGACGGCGCCGGCCTGTACGGCGACCCCTACGGCGACCCGTACACGTCCGACGCTCTCAGCCAGGTGGGCGGGCTTCTCGCCGTCGGTGTGGGGTTGTACGCGTGCGTCGTCTCGGTGCTGTGGCTCGTGGACGCGGCCGAGCAGCGCCTCCCGCGGCGGACGGTCGGGCCGGCCGCCGTCCTCGTGCCCCGGCTGCGGGTGGTCGTGGGCCCGTCGGGCGCGTCGGGTGCGCCGGGCCGGGCGGGCTAGCCTCGCCGACGTGCTCGGCACCCTCGACACCGCACCCGCGCTGGACCGTCCCGACCTGCTGGCCGCGCCCGTCGCGGCCGCGGCGCAGGACCTGCCGCCGGACGAGGTGCTCGTCGCGCCCATCGACCCCGACCTCGCCGACACGGCCGCGTTCTGCGCGTCGTACGACGTCGGGCTCGAGGTGTCCGCGAACTGCGTCGTCGTCGCGGGCCGACGCGGCGAGGACGTCCGCTACGCCGCGTGCGTGGTGCTCGCGACGACGCGCGCCGACGTCAACGGCGTCGTGCGGCGCCGGCTCGACGCGCGGAAGGCGTCGTTCGCGCCGATGGCCGACGCCGTCGAGCAGACCGGGATGGAGTACGGCGGCATCACGCCCGTCGGCCTGCCGGCGGGGTGGCTGCTGCTCGTCGACGCCGCCGTCGCCGCGACGCCGTGGGTGGTCGTCGGGTCGGGTCTGCGACGATCCAAGCTCGTGGTGCCGGGGCTGCTCGTGGGCGCGCTGCCCGGCGCGGAGGTCGTCGACGGGCTCGCGCGCTAGGTCGCGCCGCTCGCCTTCCACTGCTCGCGGGTAAGCCGGTACAGCACGTGCCGGCGCAGCCGGTGTCCCTCCGGCACGCCCGGGTGGTCGAAGTCGCCGTCGACGACACGCCGCAGGCCGATCCGCTCCATGACCCGCCACGAGCGCTCGTTCGGCGTCGCCGTGAACGACACGACCTCCGCCAGCCCGACCTCGGTGAAGCCGAACCGCAGCGACTCCCGCGCCGCCTCGCTCGCGAAACCGTGACCCCAGTGCTCGCGGGCGAGCCGCCAGCCCACCTCGACGGCGGGCGTGAAAGGCGCCTCGAACTCGGCCGGCCACAGGCCCGTGTACCCGATGAACGCGCCGGTGTCCCGACGCTCCAGCGCCCACAGGCCGTACCCGCGCTCCAGCCACCTGCGGAGGATGCGGTCGACGAAGGCGTCGGAGCGGGCCTGCCCGTACGGCTCGGGGAAGTGCTCCATGACGGCCGGGTCGGCGTTGAGCGCGGCGAACGGCTCCCGGTCGGCGTCGGTGAAGCCGCGCAGGACCAGGCGCTCCGTGCCGCGGACGGGCACGGCGCCCGCGGACGCCGCACCCGGCTCGCTCACAGCGGGATGTTGCCGTGCTGCCCGCGCCGGGCCGGCGCCTCCGCGACGGCCGTCGCCAGCGCGGAGCGGGTGAGCGCGGCCGGGACGACCTCGTCGACGACGCCGATCTCCATGGCGCGCGGGATGCCGCCCGCGAGGCGCTCGTGCTCGGCGGCGAGCTCGAGCTCGACCTGCGCGCGGGCGTCGTCCGGTACCTCGGCGAGGCGGCGGCGGTGCAGGATGCGGACCGCGGCGACGGCGCCCATGACGGCGACCTCGCTCGCGGGCCACGCGAACACCTTCGTCGCGCCGAGCGAGCGGCCGTTCATGGCGATGTAGGCGCCGCCGTACGCCTTGCGGGTCACGAGCGTGATGCGCGGCACGACGGCCTCGGCGAAGGCGTGCAGCAGCTTCGCGCCGCGGCGGACGACACCGTCCCACTCCTGCCCGACGCCGGGCAGGTAGCCGGGCACGTCGACGAGCACGAGCAGCGGGATGCCGAACGCGTCGCACATGCGCACGAAG
This sequence comes from Aquipuribacter sp. SD81, assembly GCF_037153975.1. Taxonomy (NCBI): domain Bacteria; kingdom Bacillati; phylum Actinomycetota; class Actinomycetes; order Micrococcales; family Intrasporangiaceae; genus Aquipuribacter; species Aquipuribacter sp. SD81. The sequence continues at coordinate 115,258 of NZ_JBBAYJ010000011.1, read as the reverse complement.
CGGGCCGCCTTCTCCGCCGAGGAGGAGTCCAGGCAGCCGCCGAGCCGCATCGGGTTGTTGGCGATGACCCCGACCGTCCCGCCGCCGAGCCGGCCGAGCGTCGTGACGACGTTCGGCGCCCACCGCGGGTGCAGCTCCAGCTGCTCGCCGTCGGCGTCGAGCAGGTCGGCGACGATCGGGTGCACGTCGTAGGCGCGCTTGGGGTTCTCCGGCAGGTGCCGGCCGAGGTCCCGGTCGGTCACGTCCGCCGGGTCGACCGTGCCGGTCCGACCGAGCAGGGTCACGAGGTCGCGGCCGCGGGCGTAGGCGTCCTCGGTGGTCTCGGTGACGACGTGCACGACCCCGGAGCGGCGGCCGTGCGGCTCGGGTCCCCCGAGGCGCAGCGCGTCCACCTTCTCGCCGGTCACGCTGCGGACCACGTCCGGCCCGGTGACGAACACGCGACCGTCCGGCCCGAGCACGACGACGTCGGTGAGGGCCGGGCCGTACGCGGCGCCGCCGGCGGCGGGGCCGATGACGACGCTGATCTGCGGGACCTTGCCCGAGGCCCGCGTCATGATCGCGAACACCTGGCCCACGGCGTCGAGGCTGACGACGCCCTCGGCGAGCCGGGCGCCGCCGGAGTGCCACAGCCCGACGACCGGCACCTCGTCGGCCAGGGCGCGCTCGTACGCGGCGACGATGACCTTGCAGCCCGCGGCGCCCATCGCGCCGCCCATGGTGCGGGCGTCGGACACGAACACGACCGCGGGGGCGCCGTCGACCAGGACGCGCGCGGCGAGCATGCCGGAGTCGTCCTGCGGGCTCAGCAGCTCCACCGAGCCCGGGTCGGCGAAGGCCTGCAGGCGCACGACGGGGTCGCGCGGGTCGGCGTCGACCTCGAGGGTGTCGGTCGCGGGGGCGGTCTGCGGACGGGTCGTGGCGGCGGTCATCAGGCGCTCCGGAAGGTGAGGGCGACGTTGTGGCCGCCGAAGCCGAAGGAGTTGTTGAGGGCGGTGACCGCGCGCTCGCCGTCGCCGAGCGCGCGGGGCTCGTCGCGGACCACGTCGAGGTCGACCTCGGGGTCGAGGTCGGTGATGTTGATCGTCGGCGGGGCGAGGCGCTCCCGGACCGCGAGCACGGCGAGGACGGCCTCGACTGCCCCGGCGGCGCCCAGCAGGTGCCCGGTCATCGACTTCGTGCCGGACACCGCGACGGAGTCGGCGGCCGAGCCGAGCGCGAGGCGGATGGCGCGGGCCTCGGCGGTGTCGCCGACCGGCGTCGACGTCGCGTGGGCGTTGACGTGGTCGAGGTCGCCCGGCTGCAGGCCGGAGTCCGCCAACGCCAGCTCGACGGCGCGCGCGGCGCCCATGCCCTCGGGCTCGGGCGCGGCGATGTGGTGCGCGTCGGAGGACATGCCGGCGCCGAGCAGCCGGGCGTGGACCGTCGCGCCGCGGGCGCGGGCGTGCTCCTCGGACTCCAGCACGACGGCACCCGCGCCCTCGCCGAGCACGAAGCCGTCGCGGCCGGTGTCGTAGGGGCGCGAGGCGCGCTCGGGGTCGTCGTTGCGGGTCGACAGCGCCTGCATCGCGGCGAACGCGGCGATGGGCAGCGGGTGGACGACCGCCTCGGTACCGCCGCACACGACGACGTCGGCGCGGCCGCTGCGGATCATCTGCAGCCCCATCGCGATGGCCTCGGCGCCGGACGCGCACGCGCTGACGGGAGTGTGCGCGCCGGCGCGGGCGCCGAGCTCGAGGCTCACCGTCGCGGCCGGTGCGTTCGGCATGAGCATGGGGATCGCGAGCGGGAAGACCCGGCGCGGGCCCTTCTCCTTCATCGCGTCCCAGTTGTCGAGCAGCGTCCACAGCCCGCCGATGCCGCTGGCCATGCACACGCCGAGCCGCGTCCGCTCGACGTCGGGGCTGCCGGCGTCGGCCCACGCCTCGCGAGCGGCGATGAGGCCGTACTGCGAGCTCGGGTCGAGCCGGCGCAGCTGGACCTTCTCCAGCACGTCCGAGGGCGGCACGGCGACCTGCGCACCGAAGGTGACGGGCAGCTCGAAGTCGTCGACCCACGGCCCCGTGAAGGTCGCGGCGCCCGAGGTCCCCTTGAGCGCGGCCTCCCACGTGCTCGGCACGTCGCCGCCGATGGGGGTCGTGGCGCCGAGACCGGTGACGACCACGCTGACGGGGGTGGGGCTCATCGTCTGCTCCTGGGGGTGGGGGAGGGGGCGGGCACGGGCCGGGGACACGGGGTCCCCGGCCCGCCGGGACGCTCGGTCAGCCCTGCGCCTGGGAGATGTAGCTGACGGCGTCGCGCACCGTCGCGAGGTTCTTGACGTCCTCGTCCGGGATGCGGATGCCGAACTTCTCCTCCGCGTTCACGACGATCGTCATCATCGACAGCGAGTCGATGTCGAGGTCGTCGGTGAACGACTTGTCCATCTCGACGGCGTCCGTGGGCAGGCCCGTCTCCTCGTTGACGATCTCGGCGAGGCCGCTCAGGATCTCCTGCTCGCTTGCCATGGGGGTTCCTCCTGTTGGACGTGCGTGGGTTGAGGTGCGGGTACGTGCGGGAACGTGCGGGTTCGTGCCGGGTGGTGCGGGTGGTGCTGCCTAGGGGACCTCGACGACCTGCGCGGCGTAGACCAGGCCGGCGCCGAAGCCGATGAGGAGCGCGAGGTCGCCGCTCCTGGCGACGCCCTCGTCGACGAGGCGGTGCAGGGCGAGCGGGACGCTCGCGCTGGAGGTGTTGCCGCTGGTGACGATGTCGCGGGCGACGGGCACGTGGGCGGGCAGGCCGAGCTGCTTCACCATCGCGTCGATGATGCGGACGTTCGCCTGGTGCGGCACGAACACGTCGACGTCGTCGATGCTCACGCCCGCGGCGTCCAGCGCCTTCTGCGCGACGGGCGCCATCTGCCACACGGCCCAGCGGAAGACCGTCTGCCCGGCCATGACGAGCGCCGGCCACTCGCCGTCGACCCGGGCGCCGTCCTCGCTGCGCATGTCCGTCCACGCCGTCCGCTGGGAGATGACCTCCCACTGCGCGCCGTCGGAGCCCCACACGGTGGGACCGATGCCCGGCCGGTCGGACGGGCCGACGAGGACCGCGCCCGCCCCGTCGCCGAACAGGAACGCGGTGCCCCGGTCGTGGCGGTCGGTCCAGTCGGAGAGCTTCTCCACGCCGACCACGAGCACGTGGCGGGCGCTGCCGCCGCGGACCATGTCGTTGGCGAGCGCCACGGCGTGGCAGAAGCCCGCGCACGCCGCGGACACGTCGAAGGCGGCGGCGGGGGTCGCGCCGAGCCGCTCGGTGAGGACCGCGGCGGCCGACGGCGTCGCGTACGGCCACGTGACGGTCGCGCAGATCACGGCGTCGACGTCGGCGGGGGCCACGCCCGCGCGCTGCAGCGCCTCGAGCGACGCGGCGAGCGACATGTCGACGACGCTCTCGTCAGGCCGGGCCCACCGGCGCTCCACGATGCCGCTGCGCTCGCGGATCCACTCGTCGGAGGACTCGATCCACGTGCACACCTCCTCGTTGGTGATGACGCGCTCCGGGCGGTACGCGCCGATGCCGAGGATGCGCGCGTGCGCGGCGCCGACGGGCGGTGCCAGCCGGCCGGGGCTGCTCACCGGCGTGCTCACCGGGGTGCTCGCTGTCCCGCTCACGCCATGCCCCCGCCCGCGCTGCCGACCGGGTGCAGCCGCACGAGCGGCTGGCCGGGGGAGACGGGGTCGCCGTCGTGCACGATCCACTCCACGACCGTGCCGCCGTGCGGGGCGGTGACCTCGTAGGAGTCGCGGAGACCCTCGACGCGCGCGACGACGCTGCCGGGGCCGACCGTCGCGCCCTCGGGGTGGTCGCCGATGGTGACGAGGCCCTTGGCCGGGCTCACGACGAGCCGCCACGTGGGGCTGACGGCGAGCGGGCTGGTCTGCCCGCCGTGCTCGGCGACGAGCGCGCGGGCCGCGGGCAGGTCGTCGGGGGTCTTGAGGGCGACCACCTCGACGCCGGGCAGCGCCCGCTTGGCGAGGTTCGACAGCGTGCCCGCCGGCGGGATCTCGACGACGCCGGTGACACCGAGGTCACGGAAGGTCTCCATGCACAGGTCCCAGCGCACGGGCCGCGCGACCTGGGCGACGAGCCGCTCCAGCACGACCCGGCCGTCGTGCACGACGGTGCCGTCGGCGTTGGACACGAGCCGGCTCCGCGGGTCGTGGGTGGTGATCGCGCGGGCGTACTGCTGGAGCACCCCGACGGCGGGCGCCATGTGCTCGGTGTGGAAGGCGCCGGCCACCTGCAGCGGCACGACGCGCGCCTTGGCGGGCGGGTCGTCGCGCAGGGCCTGCAGCTGCTCGAGGGTGCCGGCGGCCACGACCTGCCCGGCACCGTTCATGTTGGCGGGCGTGAGGCCGTGGCGCCGCAGCACCTCGGCGACGTCCTCGGCGTCGCCGCCGAGCACGGCGCTCATCCCCGTGGGGCGCACGGCGCTCGCCTCGGCCATCGCCCGGCCCCGCTCGCGCACGAAGACCATCGCCTGCTCCGCCGTCATGACCCCGGCGCCGGCGGCAGCGGTGATCTCGCCGACGGAGTGCCCGGCGCCCGCGGCCGTCAGCCGGAACGCGTCGGAGGGGTGGGGGAAGAGCTCGAGGAGCGACACGAGGCCCGCGCCCACGATGAGCGGCTGCGCGACGGCGGTGTCGCGGATGGTGTCGGCGTCCGACGTCGTGCCGTGGGCGACGAGGTCGACGCCGGCGACGGCGGACAGCCAGCGCAGCCGGTCCTCGAAGCCCGGCAGCTCGAGCCAGGGGGAGAGGAAGCCGGGGCTCTGGGAGCCCTGCCCGGGGCAGACGACGATGAGCACGTCGTCACACTGGCGCACGCCGTCGGTGCACCGGCAGGACGGCGGGCACGACAAACCCGTGGGTTGTCTGTAGGAACCCTACAAACGCCCCGGCCCCGGCTGATCGGCGCTCAGCCGGGCCCCGGTCGCCGGGGCGGCGCCGCGAGGCGGCCGAGCGCCAGCGCCATCTGCAGGGTCCACCGCTCACGCGGGTCCGTCGCGAGCAGGCCGGTCACCTGCTCGACGCGCTGCAGGCGGTAGCGGACGGTGTTGGCGTGCACGAACAGGGCGCGGGCCGTCGCCTCTAGCCCGCCGCCGCAGTCGACGTAGGCCTGGACCGTGTCGACGAGGTCCTTGCCCGCGGCGACCAGCGGCGCGTGGACGAGGTCGACGAGCGCGCGCCGCGCCGCGACGTCACCGGCGAGGACCCGCTCCGGGAGCAGGGCCGAGGCGAGCACGGGCCGGGGCGCACCGGGCCACGCGCGCGCGCCCGTCGTGCCGGCCAGCGCGGCCCGGGCCGAGCGCGGTGCGCTCGGCAGGCCGGGACGGGTGGGGCCGACGACGACGGGCCCCTCGCCCAGGTGCTCGCACAGGTCCGTGGCGACCGTCATCGGGTCGGCGTCGCCGCCGAGCACGAGGACGAGGCGGTCGGCCTGCTGGCCGACGAGCAGCTCGACGCCGTGGGCGCGGGCCGCACGGCGCAGCAGGTGCGCGGGCGCCGGCGGGTCGCCCGGCGCGACGACGACGGTCGTCGGCGCCTCCACCGGCCACGAGAGCGCGGAGGCCTGGGAGGCGAGGCCGTCGTCGGCCTCGCCGCGCACGAGCGCGTCGACGACGAGGGCCTCCAGCCGGGCGTCCCACGCGCCGCGGTTCTCCGCCGCGCGGGCGTAGACCTCGGCGGCGGCGAAGGCGACCTCCCGCGCGTAGCGCAGCAGCAGCTCCCGGGCGCGGGTCAGTTCCTCGCCCGCGATGGTGTCCTCGAGCAGCTGCTCGGAGGTGTCGATCGCGGTCCGGACCAGCGTGACGGTCTGGTGCAGGGTGATGAGGCGAGTGAGCTCCCGCGGCGCCGCCCCGAACAGGTCGATGCCGCGCAGCGTCGGCCCGACCGGCGCGCCGTCGCGGCACCAGCGCACGAACCCCGCCACGCCGGACTGCGCGACGAGCCCGACCGAGGCGCGCGCCTCCGGCGGCAGCGAGGGGAACCACGGCAGCTCGGTGTCCATCCGCGCGGTGGCGCGGGCGGAGATGGCGGAGGCGGCCCACTCCAGCGCCCGCAGCGAGTCCTCGCTGAGCAGGGCCGGCACCTCGCGCTGCGCCGTCGCCATGGCCGTCACGGTAGCCCGCCCGCGCGGGTGCCGGACGCCCTGCCGTCGCCTGCGGCGTGCGGCCGCGAGCCCGTGACCGACCCCTCGGATACTGTGGCGGCACGACCACGAGGGGAGTGATGCGTGGCTGCGCTGGGTAGCTGGCGGAACCGCCTGCTCCGACGCCGTGACCGGGCCGAGGTGCCCGCGAAGGACGTCGGGACGACGAGTGAGCACGTCTCGACCGTGCACGAGTCCGTCGACGAGGAGCGCCTGCACGCGCTGCTCAAGGAGGACCCGAACGACGAGGTCCGCTTCGCGGAGATGGCGAACGTCGTGCGTCGCCGCGCGGCGGAGGGGCACGCCGGGGGCGACCCCGAGAGGGCCCAGGCCGACGCGGTGTGGGCGCTCGCGGAGGAGCTCGCCCACGACTCCCGGTCGTGGTACCCGCTGGTCGAGCTCGCCCGGCTGTCCCTGGCCGACGACCGCGAGGCGGCCCTGCGCCGCCTCGGCGTCGCCGCCGAGCGGGACCCGTCGGGCACGGCGCTCACCCACGGGCTCGTGCTGCTGCGCGAGGCCGGCGACGACGACGGCGCGCTGTCCCTCGGCATGGGCCACTGGCGCCCCACCGAGCACCCGCTCGGTGCGGGCCGGGAGATGGTGTCGGCCGCGGTCGACGCCCACCGCCTCGCCGAGGCCCGCCGTCACCTCGACGCGCTGGGCGCGCACCCCGACGCCACCGGCGTCGCGGCCATGCGCCGCGACCTCGAGCGGGCCATCACGGCCGCGGAGCGCGCCCGCCGGCCCTGACGCCCGCACGCACGTCGGCCGCGGCCCCTCCGGGGGGCGCGGCCGAGTCGTGTCCGAGCCCGTGGCGCGAGCGGTCGTGGGACCCCGCGCACCCACCCGGCCGGAACCGGGTGCGCGGGGTCCCACGACGCAGCGGGCCGACCCGGTCGTGGGACCTCGCGCACGCTCCCGCCGGGGGAGACGGTGCGCGGCGTCCCACGACCGCGACGAGGCACGGCTCTAGGCGTCGCCGCCCGCGTTGCCGGTGCTGCCGGCGGTGACGTCGTCGAGCGCGTACTTCTCGTGCGCCTTGGCCGCGGCGTCGCCGTCGACCTCGCCGCGCGCGGCGAGCGAGGCGAGCGCACGGGCGGCGATGCTCGGGCCGTCGACCTTGAAGAAGCGCCGGGCGGCGGCGCGCGTGTCGGAGAAGCCGAAGCCGTCCGTGCCGAGCGAGACGAAGCGCGTCGGGTCCGGCACGTACTGCGCGATCTGGTCCGGTACCGCCCGCATGTAGTCGGTCACCGCGACGACGGGACCCGGGGCGTCCTGCAGGCGCTGCGTGACGTACGGCGTGCGCCGCTCCGCCGACGGGTCGGCGAAGGCGGCCGCGTCGGCGTCGAGGCCGTCCCGGCGCAGCTCCGACCAGCTCGTCACCGACCACACGTCGGCCACGACGCCCCAGTCCTCGCGGAGCAGGTCGGCGGCCTCCAGCGCCCACGGCACCGCGACGCCCGAGGCGAGCAGCTGCACTCGCGGGCCGTCGCCGGAGCCCTCCCGCAGCCGGTACATGCCCTTGAGCACGCCCTCGACGTCCAGGCCCTCGGGCTCGGCCGGCTGCACGTACGGCTCGTTGTACACGGTCAGGTAGTACATGACGTCCTCGCCGCGCCCGTCCGGGCCGCGGTCGCCGTACATGCGCTCGAGACCGTCCTTGACGATGTGGCCGATCTCGTAGACGTAGGCCGGGTCGTAGGAGACGACCGCGGGGTTCGTCGAGGCGAGCAGCGGGGAGTGCCCGTCGGCGTGCTGCAGGCCCTCGCCGGTCAGCGTCGTGCGCCCGGCGGTCGCGCCGAGGAAGAACCCACGCGCCAGCTGGTCGGCCGCGGCCCACATGGAGTCGCCGGTGCGCTGGAACCCGAACATCGAGTAGAAGATGTAGACCGGCACCATCGGCTCGCCGTGCGTGGAGTACGACGACCCGGCGGCGGTGAAGGCGCCGAGCGAGCCGGCCTCGTTGATGCCGACGTGGAGGATCTGGCCGTCCTTCGCCTCCTTGTACGACAGCATGAGGTCGCGGTCGACGGAGACGTACTTCTGGCCCTTCGGGTTGTAGATCTTCGCCGTCGGGAAGAAGGAGTCCATCCCGAACGTGCGCGCCTCGTCGGGGATGATCGGCACGACGCGGCGGCCGAACTCCTTGTCGCGCATGAGGTCGCGCAGCAGGCGGACGAAGCCCATCGTCGTGGCGACGTTCTGCTTGCCGGAGCCGCGCTTGGCGACCGCGTAGGCGTCGTCGGCCGGCAGCTTCATGGGCCCCCGCGAGCCCTTGCGGCTCGGCAGGCCGCCGCCGAGCACGCGGCGGCGCTCGCGCAGGTACTCCAGCGTCTCGTCGCCGTCCTCGGGCCGGTAGTACGGCGGGTGGTACGGGTCCTTCTCCAGCTGCTCGTCGGAGACCGGGATGCGCAGCCCGTCGCGGAAGTTCTTGAGGTCGTCCAGCGCAAGCTTCTTCATCTGGTGGGTCGCGTTGCGCCCGGCGAAGTTCGTGCCGAGGCCCCAGCCCTTGACCGTCTTGGCGAGGATGACGGTCGGGCGGCCGTCGTGCTCGGTGGCTGCCTTGTACGCGGCGTAGACCTTGCGGTAGTCGTGCCCGCCGCGGCGCAGGTGCCAGATGTCGGCGTCGCTCATGCCCTCGACGAGCTTCTTCGTGCGCGGGTCGCGGTTGAAGAAGTGCTCGCGGATGAAGGCGCCGTTCTCCGCGCGGTAGGTCTGGTAGTCGCCGTCGAGGGTGTCGTTCATGAGCCGGACGAGCGAGCCGTCGCGGTCCTTGGCGAGCAGCGGGTCCCAGTCACGACCCCACACGACCTTGATGACGTTCCAGCCGGCTCCGCGGAAGAACGACTCGAGCTCCTGGATGATCTTGCCGTTGCCGCGGACCGGCCCGTCGAGGCGCTGCAGGTTGCAGTTGATGACGAAGGTGAGGTTGTCCAGGCCCTCCGACGCGGCCACCTGGAGCAGGCCGCGGCTCTCCGGCTCGTCCATCTCGCCGTCGCCGAGGAAGGCCCACGTGTGCTGCTGCGAGGTGTCCTTGATGCCCCGGGCGTGCAGGTACTTGTCGAAGCTCGCCTGGTAGATCGCGTTGAGCGGGCCGAGCCCCATGGAGACGGTGGGGAACTCCCAGAACTGCGGCATGAGCCGCGGGTGCGGGTAGCTGGAGGTCCCGCCGACCGGCGAGGACTTCTCCTGCCGGAAGCCGTCGAGCTGCTCCTCGCTCAGCCGGCCCTCGAGGTAGGCGCGGGCGTACACGCCGGGTGAGGCGTGGCCCTGGATGAAGACGTTGTCGCCGCCGGCCTCGTGGTCGCGGCCCTTCCAGAAGTGGTTGAACCCGACCTCGTACAGGGTCGCCGACGACGCGTACGTCGAGATGTGGCCGCCGACGCCGATCCCGGGCGCCTGCGCGCGGTGCACCATGACGGCGGCGTTCCACCGGATCCAGCGCCGGTAGCGCCGCTCGGTCTCCTCGTCGCCGGGGAACATGGGCTCGCTCTCCGGCGGGATGGTGTTGACGTAGTCCGTCGCCGTGAGGCTCGGCACGCCGAGGTGCTGCTCGCGGGCGGCGTGGAGCAGCTGCAGCATGAGGTAGCGCGCGCGCTCCTTGCCGCCGGCCTCGACCGCGGCCGCGAGGGACGCGCGCCACTCCGCGGTCTCCTCGGGGTCGACGTCCGGCAGCTGGGCCAGCAGGCCGTCGAGCATCGGTGCGGCGTCGTCAGCCACGGGTTCCTCCACAGCGTCGTCTCCGGACCCGGTGCGGGCCCTCGTCGTCGGGGGCGGCCCGGGGGTCGCCCGTGCCGTACCGGTCCCATCCTGGCCCTTCGGGCAGCACCGTCCAACACGAGGGTCCGGGGGTCGGTCCGGCCCGGTTCGCTTGCGCGGGTCGTGGCAGGTGCTGTGGACTACATCGACCGGCGCGGACCCGCGCCGGACCAGGGGCCTGGGGGCCGTGGACGAGGGAGCACGAACCAGATGTCTGCCACCGCCGACCGACCGGCGGACACGGACCTGGCGCGGCGGCTGGGCGTCACCGCGGGCCAGGTCGTCCAGGAGTACGGCTGGGACGACGACGTCGACGAGGACCTGCGCGCCGCCGTCGAGCAGGCGACCGGCGAGCCCATCGAGGACGAGGACTCCATCGAGGTCGCCGACGTCGTCCTCGTCTGGTACCGCGACGGCGACGGCGACCTCGTCGACACGCTCGTCGACGCGCTCACCAACCTCGGCGACGGCGGGGTCGTGTGGCTGTTCACGCCCAAGGCGGGCCGCCCGGACCACGTCGAGCCGGGCGACATCGAGGAGTCCGCGCCGACCGCCGGCCTGCACGCGACCTCGAGCATCAGCGCGTCACCCGACTGGTCGGGGACGCGGCTGGCGAGCCCGAAGGGGCGGCGGTGAGCGCCGGTCCCGACATCGGACTGCCGCTCGCCGGGACCGTCCCGAGCCTCGGGGAGCCCGCTCCCGCGCTGTCCCTCACCGACCAGCACGGGCAGACGATCGACCTGCCCGACCTGCTGGGCGACGGCACGCGGGCCGTGCTGCTCGTGTTCTACCCGTTCGCGTTCTCCGGCACGTGCACCGGGGAGCTGTGCGCGCTGCGCGACGACCTGTCGTCGTTCACCGACGAGGGCGTGCAGGTCGTCGGGGTCTCGTGCGACCCCGTCCACGCGCTGCGCGCCTGGGGCGACGCCGAGGGCTACCGCTTCCCGCTGCTCAGCGACTTCTGGCCGCACGGCGAGGTCGCGACGCGCTACGGCGTCTTCCTGCCGACGCTCGGCTTCGCGACGCGCGGCAGCTTCCTCGTGGACGGCGACGGCGTCCTCCGCTGGTCCGTCGTGCAGGGACCGGGTGCGGCCCGCGACCTCGGCGCGTACCGCGAGGCCGTCGCCGCGCTGTAGGACCCGGTTACCCTTCCGGCAGCAGGGCCTGTAGCTCAGTTGGTCAGAGCACCGCGCTTACACCGCGGGTGTCGTCGGTTCGAGCCCGGCCGGGCCCACCCTGCGCCGTCGGCCCGGCGCCCTGCCGCGGGCGCCCCGTGACGCACTAGCCTCCGGTCGCATGACGGTCACCCTGCGCGACCTCGTCACCGTGCTCGACGCCACCTACCCCCGGCACCTCGCCGAGGACTGGGACGCCGTCGGCCTGGTGTGCGGTGACCTCGACGACGAGGTGTCGTCGGTGCTGCTGAGCGTCGACGTCACCGACGCCGTGGTGACGGAGGCGCTCGACAGCGGCGTGCAGGCGCTCGTGGCCCACCACCCGCTGTTCCTGCGCGGCGTGCACGGGGTCGGCACCGACTCCTTCCGCGGGCGCCTGCTGCACCGGCTCGTGCGCGGCGGGTGCGCGTTGTTCACCGCGCACACCAACGCCGACACCGCCGTGCCGGGCGTGAGCGACGCGCTGGCGCGCGTCATCGGGCTGCAGGGCCTGAGCGCGCTGAGCCCGCGCGGCGGGGAGCCCGTGCACCTGCTCGTCACCCAGGTGCCGGCCGAGCACCGCGACCGCGTCCTCGACGCCCTCGCCGCCGCCGGCGCGGGCCGCATCGGCGACTACGAGCGCTGCGGCTGGTGGTCCGGCGGGACGGGCACCTTCGAGCCGCAGCCCGGTGCGCAGCCGAGCACCGGCGAGGTCGGGAGCCGCAGCGAGGTCGCCGAGGACCGGCTCGAGGTCGTGGTGCCGGCCGCGGCCGCCCGGGCCGTCGTCGCGGCGCTGCGCGCGAGCCACCCCTACGAGGAGCCCGCGTTCCAGCTGCTCACGACCGTGCCGCCCGAGGGGGCCGAGGGGCTCGGCCGGGTGGGACAGCTGCCGTCGGCGATGAGCCTGCAGGCCTTCGCCGAGCACGTCGCCCGCGTCCTGCCGCGGACCAACGGCGGGGTGCGCATCGCCGGACCGGTGCACGCGCAGGTGGAGCGCGTCGCCGTGTGCGGCGGGGCGGGGGACTCCCTCATCGGGGCGGCCCGCGCCGCCGGCGCCGACGTGCTCGTCACCGCCGACCTGCGGCACCACCCCGTCGCCGACGCCATGGAGGTCGGCGGGCCGTGGCTGGTCGACGTGCCGCACTGGGCGAGCGAGTGGCCGTTCCTCATCGGGGCGCGCGAGCGGGTGCTCGCGGCCCTCGACCCGACCGGGGAGCGCCTGGACGTGGCGGTGTCCCGTACCGTGACGGACCCGTGGACGTCGCGCGCCTGACGACCGCCCGCGGCGTCGAGCCGCACGCACACCACCCACAGCAGCACAGCGAGGAGCACACCGTGGTGACCGTCGACCCCACCGTCCAGCTGCGGCTCCTGGAGGTGCAGGCGCTCGACACCCGCCTGGACCAGCTCGCGCACTCCCGGACGACGCTGCCCGAGGCGGCGCGCGCGCAGGAGCTGGAGGCGCTGCTGCGGACGCTGCGCGACGACGTCGTGCTGCTGCGCACCAAGGTGTCCGACCTCGACCGCGAGGTGGCCCGCGTCGAGGGCGACGTGCAGGCGGTGCGTGCGCGCGCCGACCGCGACCGCGCCCGCCTCGAGGCCGGCCAGGGCAGCTCCAAGGACCTCGTCGGGCTGCAGCACGAGCTCACGTCGCTCGCGCGCCGGCAGTCGGACCTGGAGGACGCCGAGCTGGAGGTCATGGAGCGCCGCGAGGAGCAGTCGACGCTGCTGGAGGCCACCGAGGCCCGGCTCGCGAGCACCGAGGCCGAGCTGGCGGACGTCGTCGTCGCACGCGATGGCCGTCTCGCGGACCTCGCCTCGCAGGAGGAGGCGCTGCGCGACGACCGCCGCGCCGCGGCGACCGGCATGCCCGAGCAGGTGGTCAAGGTGTACGAGCGGCTGCGCGACCGCCTCGGGAGCGGTGCCGCGCCGCTCGTGGAGGGCCGCTGCGACGGCTGCCGCATGCCGCTGTCCCCGTCGGACCTGCACGCCCTCACCTCGAAGCCGGCCGACGAGCTGCTGCGCTGCCCGGAGTGCGAGCGCATCCTCGTGCGCGCGGACACCACGGCGTGAGCGGGCGCCGGCTGGTCGTCGAGGCCGACGGCGGCTCGCGCGGCAACCCGGGACCGGCGGGCTTCGGCGCGCTCGTGCGCGACGCGGACGGCGACGTGCTCGCCCGGGCGGGGGAGCGCTGCGGGCGGACGACCAACAACGTCGCGGAGTACTCGGGCCTGGTGGCCGGGCTCAGGCTCGCGCACGCCGTCGACCCGGCGGCGACGGTGGAGGTCCGGATGGACTCCAAGCTCGTCGTCGAGCAGATGTCGGGCCGGTGGAAGATCAAGGACCGGCGGCTCGCCGGGATCGCCGCGCAGGCGAGCGCCGCCTTCGACCGCTCCCGGGTCCGGTACACGTGGGTGCCGCGGGCGCAGAACGCCGCCGCGGACCGGCTCGCCAACGAGGCGATGGACGGCCGGGAGCGGCCCGTCGAGGACGCGATCGCCGCGCTCGCGGCCGACCCGCACCCGGCCTCGCCCGACGACCCGACGGACCCCGTCGGCGCCGTCGACCCGGCGCCGGACCCCTCGCCGGGCCGCGGCGGGAGCGCGCCCGACCTGGCCGTGCCGCAGGGCGCGAGCCAGCCGGACCTCGGTCCGGCGACCACGGTGCTGCTCGTGCGCCACGGGCGGACCCGGCTCACGCAGGAGCGCCGCTTCTCCGGCGTGCGAGGCGACGACGCGCCGCTCACCGACGTCGGCCGGCTCGACGCCGTCGGCGCGGTGCCGTACCTGTCGGGGCTCCGCGTCGACGCCGTCGTCACCTCGCCCCTGCTGCGGGCGGTGCAGACCGAGCAGCTCCTGCGCGAGCGGCTGGGCTGGCCGCGCCCGAGCGTCGACGAGCGCTGGGCGGAGATGGCCTTCGGCGCGTGGGACGGCCTCACGGCCGCCGAGGTCGCGGCCCGCGGCGACGGCGAGCTGTTCGGGCGGTGGCTCGGCGACCCGGGGGTGCGCCCGCCGGGCGGTGAGTCCATGCGCGACCTGGAGGCCCGGGTCGCCGACGCGCTCACGGACCTGCTGCGCGAGCACGAGGGCGGCACGGTGGCGGTCGTGTGCCACATGACGCCGATCCGCTCGGTCGTCCGCCGGCTGCTCGACGCCGGCGAGCAGGCGCTGGGGCGGCTGCGGTTCGCGCCCGGCAGCCTCACGACGACCCGGCACTGGCCGGACGGTGGGGCCGAGGTCGACGGCGTCGGCCTGCACGTGCCGCCGGACGCGGCACCGACCCTGTTCTGAGTCGCCGACGGTCGGTCGGAGACGAGGGTCACCGCCGCCGGGCTTGCCCGGGGCCCGGGCACCTTGAGAACGTCCTACCAGGACCGCACGAGGTCTCCGGACGAGGGTGCCGTACCCGGCCAGCGACACGACGGCACAGAGGAGACACCCGTGCACTGGCTCGTTCTCATCGCGTCCGGCGTCCTCGAGGCGGTCTGGGCCACCGCGCTCTCGCGCACCGAGGGCTTCACCCGTCTCGGTCCGACCGTCGTCTTCGGGGCCGCTCTCGCGTTCAGCATGGCCGGGCTCGCGTTCGCCATGCGCGGTCTGCCGGTCGGCACCGCCTACGCGGTGTGGGTCGGGATCGGCGCCGCCCTCACGGTCGGCTGGGCGATGTCGACCGGCGCGGAGGCGTTCTCGGTCGTGAAGGTCCTGCTGCTGCTCGGCATCGTGGGCTGCGTCGTCGGTCTCGAGGTCGTCCACTAGCGCGCTCGGCGTCGGGTGCGCTGATGCCCTGGGACTCGTGTCCATCTTTTGTCGCATGTCTCGACAAAAGTCCGGATTCGGCACTACGGTCCGACCGGCCCGTTCACCGATGCCCCGGGACCGGCCGTCCGACCGTCACCGCCGACCGAGGATGTGCCCCGATGCAGCAGACCCTGACGCCCCGCACCCCGAGACCGGGACGTTCCCGCACCGCCGCCGCCGTCGTCGCCGCGGCCGCCACGACCCTCGCCGTGCTGGCCGTCCCGGCCCCGGCCTCCGCCGCCGTGCCCGACCCCGAGGTCAGCGGGCCGGTGCCGTGGACCACGGAGGTCGGCGACCCCGGCCACGGCTACACCTTCCTCGCCACCGACTACGACCTCGCCGGCCACGGCTACGTCGAGGAGGAGTACTTCGTGTCGGGAGAGGCGACGCGCTACCGCGTCGACGCCACCACCGACGCCACGGTCCTGAGCACCGGGCACGAGTACACGACCCGGATCACCGTGCGGCGGCCCGTGGACGCCGAGGACTTCAACGGCACCGTGATCGCCGAGTGGTACAACGTGTCGAACCAGTGGGACCAGGAGGTCGACTGGTTCCAGACCCACGAGCACCTCGTCCGTGAGGGCTACGCGTGGGTCGGCGTCTCGGCGCAGCGTGCGGGCGTCCACTCCGCGACAGGCCTGCGCGCCTGGAGCCCGGAGCGGTACGGCGACCTCGACGTCACCGACGGCGGCACCGTCATGGACGACACGCTGTCGTGGGACATCTTCTCCCAGGCCGTGCAGGCGGTCCGCGACCCGGCCGGGACCGCGCCGCTCGGCCCGCTGGAGGCCGAGCGGGTCGTCGCCACCGGACACTCGCAGTCCGCGGGTCGCCTCCACGGCTACGTCAACTCCGTCGACCCGCTCGCCGACGTCGTCGACGCGGTGGTGCTGCACGGCGGTGGCGGCCTCATGCGGACCGACCTCGACACGCCCGTCTTCAAGATCAACAGCGAGACGGACGTGGCCATCAACCTCATCGGCGCCGCGCAGCGGCAGCCCGACAGCGACGTGCTGCGCACGTGGGAGGTCTCCGGCGCCTCGCACGGGGACTGGAAGCTCATCACCGACTACGGCCGGCTTCGCATCCGTGACATCGGCACCGCTCCCGGTGGCTACCCCGGCACGCCGCAGACGTGCGACAATCCGTCGGGCTCGCGCATCCCGCAGCACATGGTCCAGTCGACGATCTACGACCACGTCGCGGCCTGGGTCGCGGACGGTGTCGCCCCGCCGTCGGCGGAGCCGATCGTGCTGAGCGGCGGGACCGTCGCGCGCGACGAGCTGGGCCTCGGTCTCGGCGGCATCCGGCTCGCTCAGCAGGACGTGCCGGTCCGCCTGAACTCCGGGCTCAACAGCGGGCCCGGGTTCTGCTTCCTCGACGGCAGCTCGGTCCCGGTCGACGACGCGACGCTCGCCGACTGGTACCCGTCGGAGGCGGACTACGTCGACATGGTCGTCGACGCCACGGCGGACGCGGTCGAGGCCGGGTACCTCCACGACGGCTTCGCCCAGGACCCGGCCTGGTACACCGACGTCCTCGAGCTGGTCGGGGCCCGCGTGTCCGACGGCCGCCTCGACTCCCGCGCCGCTGACCGGCTCACCGAGCGGGTCGGGCGCGCGCAGGACGCCGCAGACGCCGGCGACCTCAGGGCCGCCGGCCGGTGGATGCGCCAGGCCGACGTCATCGCCGAGAAGCAGCTGCGCGGCGACGACGACGCGATCGCGACCATCGCCCGCTCGACCGCCGCGGTGCGGGGCGTCATCGACCTCGCGGACTGACCCCGCGAGCCGAGGAAAGGGGGGACGGGCCGACCGACAGCGGCCCGTCCCCCGTCCGCGGCGCACTACGCTGGCGCCGGACGAGCCGGCCGGGCGACCGCGTCGGGCCTCCGGGCCCGCCGAGGAAAGTCCGGGCTCCGCAGGGCGAGGTGGTGGGTAACGCCCACCCGGGGTGACCCGCGGGACAGTGCCACAGAGAGAAGACCGCCGCCGGACCGGGAGACCGGGACGGCGGTAAGGGTGAAAGGGTGGTGCAAGAGACCACCAGCGTGCCGGGTGACCGGTGCGGCTAGGCAAACCCCACCTGGAGCAAGGTCAGACAGGACGCGTCCGAGGGCGGCCCGCCCGAGCGTCCGGGTAGACCGCACGAGACCGTCGGCGACGGCGGTCCTAGATGGATGGTCGCCGCCGGTGCGCGAGCACCGGTACAGAACCCGGCTTACAGGCCGGCTCGTCCCCTAAACGGCACCTGACCTGCGCTTTCAGGTCTGCACCACCTCCCTAGTCCGCGCCTGGTCCGCAAGATCTCCGGCCAGGGCCGCACCGAGGGCGCCCTGTACGGCGTCTCGTGTCCGGTCGTCGCTGTCCGGCCAGAGGTGGCTGTAGGTGTCCAACGTCTCGGCCGCCGAGGCGTGCCCGAGCCGTGCCTGGACCGTCTTGACGCTCTCCCCGTGACGGATGAGCAGTGAGGCGTAGTGGTGGCGAAGGTCGTGGAACCTCGTGCCGTCCGGCAGCCCTGAACGGGCCACGAGCGGACGCCAGAGGTTGCCGAACGCGGTGCGGGTCATTGCCTGCCGCTGCGCGCCGACAAAGAGCAGCCCGTCAGGTCCGGTGCCGTGGCGCTCGACGTGCCGGGCGAGCTCGTCGAGGACGACTGAGGGCAGCGGCACGGTGCGCACGCTGGCGGCCGTCTTGGGCGGGCCGAGCCGCGGTGGAGTACCCGGCACTGTGACGAGTTGGCGGTCGACCAGCAGCGAGCGACGCAGGAAGTCGACCCGGTCGACCGTCAGTCCCAGCGCCTCACCGTTGCGCAGCCCTGCACCCGCTCCGAGGACGACGCACGCACGCCACTGCGGTGCGGCTGCCTCGGCAAGCGCGGCGACCTGCTCGACAGTCAGCGGGTCGACGCGGTGCCGCTCGCGCTTGGGCAGGCGCGTGCCCTCGCACGGATTGGACGCGATGCGTCGGTCCCGCACAGCCGCGCGGAAGACTCCGGCCACGATGCCGTGGACCACCTGCACCGTGCTCGGCGCCAGCACCAGGCCCTTGACCCACGCCTGCACCGTGCTCGGCACGACGGAGGACAGCGGCAGGTCGCCGAGGACCGGGTAAACGTGGCGCCGCAGCATGGTCTCGACGTGGGCCGCGCTCGAGGGCCGGTGCACCTGCGCCGCGCGCCACTGCTCGGCGTACTGCCGGAACGTCTGGCGGCCGGCGCGGGGATCGACCCACTGCCCCGTGACGATGCCCGCCGTGGCCTCGTCGAGCCAACGTGTGGCGTCGACCTTGCGGTCGAAGTGCCGGGCGCGCTCCCTGCCGTCGGGGCCGCGATAGCGAGCGCGCCACCGGCCGTCCGGGCGCTTGGCGATGCTGCTCATGCGGTCACCCCTTCTTCTTGCCCGGAGTCGTGGGTGGCAGAAGGCCGGCTTTGCGGGCCTCTTGTACCCGGCGAGCCGCGGTACGCCGGGTGTAGTGCATCTCCCGCTCAACCTCGGCAGTCGGGTTGCCGGTGACATTGGCGCGGTAGACCCGAGCGACCTCGGCGAGCTCGTCCGAACGGTCTCGCGTCTTTGCGGCATGTTGCGCGCGGTCGAAGTCAGACCAGGCCGCGTGCCACTCCGGGGTTCCCCGCTCGGGTGGGGCGGCTGTGCCGTTGTGCTCGCGGCTACGTCGCCTCGCGGCGGGCATGAAGGCGTTCAGCGTGAAGCCATGAAGGTTGAAGAGCCGCAAGTCTGAGCTCCTCACTGCCCGACCGCCGGGCTGTGCGCGAAGGCGGAAGTCCACGCACTCCGGGACGCCCTGACGTACCTCGAAGCGCGCCTCTAGGTCCGGCGAGCCGTCGAGGGCGCGGCCAACAAGGTGAGCCGAATCTGGCACGAAGGTGTCGCCACCGCCGAGCTGCACGAAGTTGCTCGACCAACGCCACGTCACTTCACGCTCTGGCAACCCCATCAACCTCGCCAACACATCGACGACCCCTGACGAGGACACCTTGCCAACTGGCAAGGCACGCTGTCAACACCAACTGTGGGGCAACCCGCAGCGACCGACGCGAACGGGAGTCGAGATGGCCGCAGATGAGCCGGAGATCATGACGACGCCGGAGGTTGCCGAGCACCTGCGCATCCCTGAGGCGACGCTTCACTACTGGGTGCACCGGGGCGTGGCCCCGCCAAGCGTCAGGCTCGGCAAGCGTCGGCTGTACCGCCGCGAGGCAGTAGACGCCTGGCTGATCGAGCGAGAGCGCGCCGAGGCGGCGGTGCCTGCCTGATGCCCGGCAACGACCGACGCCCCACGGGGACCGACCGTGAGGCGTCGAGGACGGAACAGCGGGCGAGCGGCTACGTCAATCCTTACCTTACGCGCGACGACCGCCATTCGGTTGTGGACGCACGCAGCGGCCTGGTGGTCGTCCCCCACGACCTCGAGCGCGACCACCTGCGCGAGCTGTGCGCGGCGCAGGACGGCTGTGGCTGGGCCGGCGCCGAGGTTATCCGCGCGGCGGCGGCTGGTCCCACCGTCTGCTGTTGGTCTGCCGCTTCGCCGCGGGAGGTGCGCCAGTGACGTACCCGCGCACCTTCGGCGAGGCAACCGCCGTGGACACCCCCGACGAGGTCCGTTCCGAGCCGCTGTACCGCTGGGGATGGCTCGACGGCTACGCGGACGCCTGCGCGGTGTCCGGTGTCACCGTGGCGCCCCTGCCGAGTCCGCAGTGGCTAGAGGATTACCTCGCCCGGCAGCGGTCCGCGGTGGCCGATGCGCGGTCCTACGCGCACAAGCCGGCCCCGAAGACTGCGGCACAGATCGCGGCCGAGGTCGCGTACTCCTGGCGTCGGGCCGAGGTGGTCGCGTGAATGGTGCAGACCTCCTGACCGACGTGGAGACGTACCTGCGTCGCTTTGTCGCCTTCCCCTCGCCCGAGTGCGCCACCGCGGTGACTTTGTGGGCCGCGCACGTCCACGCCCTCAGCGCCTTTGAGTCGACCCCCCGCCTGGCGGTGCTGAGCCCTGAGCCGGGGTCGGGAAAGACCCGCGTGCTGGAGGTGCTCGAGCTCCTGGTGCCCCGCGCCCTGTTCAGCCTCAACAGCTCGACCGCGGCCCTGTTCCGACTCGTCAGCGGCGACGACGGGGTGCCGACCATCCTGCTCGACGAGGCCGACACGATCTTCGGTCCTCGAGCCGCGAAGGACCACGAGGACCTGCGCGGGTTCATCAACGCCGGGCACCGTCGCGGCGCGCAGGCCCACCGTTGCGTGGTCAAGGGCAAGGCCGTGGAGGTCGACACCTTCCCCGCCTACGCCCCCGTCGCGATGGCCGGCCTAGACGACCTGCCTGACACGATCATGTCCCGCTCGGTCGTCATCCGCATGAGGCGCCGGGCACCGGGCGAGCGGGTCGAACCGTTCCGGCACCGGCTGCACGCGCAGACCGGGACCGACCTTCAGTTGCGGCTGGCGGCCTGGATGCAGGCCAAGACCCCGTCGCTGACCGACGCCTGGCCCGACATGCCCACGGGCATCGAGGACCGCGCCGCAGACGTATGGGAGGCGCTGCTCGCGGTCGCCGACGCGGCCGGCGGGGACTGGCCGGAGCGCGCCAGGGTTTCGGCGGTTTCGCTGGTTTCGCAGTCCCGGGGGGACGGAGAGGCAGTCAGCCTCAACGTCCGACTGCTCCGAGACCTCCGCGGTGTCTTCACCGAGCAGGACGCCGACTGGATGGGCACCGACGAGCTGCTGAGCGCTCTTCACGCCCTTGAGGAGAGTCCCTGGGACGACCTGAGAGGCAAGAGCCTCGACGGACGAGGGCTAGCCCAACGTCTCCGGAAGTACGACATCGGTAGCCACCAGATCAAGGCGATCAACCGCAAGGGCTACCGCCGAGAGGACTTCGAGGACGCCTGGTCCCGCTACCTCCCTCCGCCCCCCGAGGACAGCGAAACCAGCGAAACCAGCGAAACCGAGGACCCGCCGTACGACCTCTTCGGTGGTGAGGCCGCGTGAGCCGCGCCCCCAGCCCCGCGGGCGGTCTGGGCCTCCGTCCCGCTGCCGTGCCTCTGCTCGCTGCCTTGCTCGACGCGTGCCAGGACCACCGCCCGCCGTGCCAGGGCACCGACGCAGACCTCTGGACGAGCGAGGACCACGAGGACCGCCAGCAGGCCGCTGAGGCGTGCGGCTACTGCCCCCACACCGCCGCCTGCCACGAGTACGCCGCGACCAACCGCGAGCGGGCCGGCGTGTGGGGCGGCCGCGACCGCACGGCTCAGCCCGCCACCACGAGGAGGAGCGCGTGAGCGACCTCGACCTGTTCGTGCCCCCGGCCGGCTACGTCCGCCGCGATGGCGGGCAGTGGCCCCGCCACCGACACCGCGCCCGCATGCGCCGCCGTAACCGATCCCGTACCGCCCGCAAGCGACTCGCCGCCCTCCGGCGCCAGACAGAGCAGGAGACCCGCCCATGACCACGACGACCGAGCCCGCCACGAGCAGCACCAGCCGGCGACGCACGCAGCGGCGTCCGGTGAACCCCACCGAGCTGCGGGCCGCCCTGGACTTCCACGGCCAGGACCCCACCCTGCGGACGTTCTACGCCCAGACCGACACGCCCGTCGCCGACGCACTCGCGGGCGTGGGGGACTACCAGGCCGCCGCTGCCGCCCTCGTAGCCCTCGGACCGCGGCAGCCCGGCCTCGGCGCCGGAGGCGTGGACCCGGTCGTCGTCGCGTCCGACGAGGTGGTGCAGGAGGCCATCGCGTCCGGGCGCCCGGTCGACGTCGAGGCGCTTGTCAGCGCCGCCCGGGCGAAGATCGCGGAGTACGAGGCCCGCACCGCGGTCGTGGCCGCCGTCACCCGCCAGCGCTCCACCCTGTCCAGTGCAGTCGGTCAGGCGCTGCGCGACGCGATCGAGTCGGGGGTCCTGTTCGGCTACGTCGACGCCCAGCTCACCGACGTCCTCGAGCGAGTGAGCGAAGCGACCCGGAGCCTCGCCGGTGTCAGTGACGCCGAGGCGGCCATCTCTCACGGCAAGGTCGAGCAGTGGCAGCACCTGGCCCGCCTGCACGAGGAGTACCGCCGCGTGCGAGTCAGCGGCCAGCAGCTGTACAAGGCGGCCGACACGACCGGCGCTGACCTCCGGCAGGCCACGCTGTACCTCGGCGACCCGCTCGCCGCGTGGCCCGACCTCGTGGCGCACCGCTACGGATTGAAGGTCGAGGACGCAGACGGGACCGTTCGACCCGCACGCCCGGCGCCGTGGCCCGAGGACTGGCTGTCACTCGAGGCGATGCTCTGGCAGGCCCAGCACCCCGAGGCGCTGCCGCGGGTCGCCACGCCCGCGCAGGTGCAGGCGACCAACGGCGCCGTCGAGCAGTACGCGCGCGACGCCAACACCCACCGCAGCCGCGCAGGCGCCCGGCACTGGCGCGAGGAGTTCGCCAACCCCGAAGACCCCGGGGCACCGCAGCGCCTCGCCCGCAGCCTCGAGGCTCGCGCCGCCGCCTGGCGCGAGCGCTTCCACTCCCACCGCTGAGCGACGGAAGGACACCACCATGAGCACCCGCGACCGGACCGGCGTCAACGTCACCGCCCACGGCACGCACGACGGGGACCGTGGACCACGGACACGAAGCCGAGCGAGCGTGAGCTCTCGCACCGCCGAGACCTCGGCTGCGCCGGCCGGTCGCGCCCACCACCCCGGGCGAGGGGGCCAAGCGACCCCATCACTTCGAACCGCTGGTGAGGTCGCTCGCAGCCCGCGACCTGCCTGCGCCCGGTTTCCCGGGGTGGCCCCGTGAGCGCCCCACGCCGCGCCCCGGCGGCCCTCGGGGCTCGTGGCCGGCGGTTCTGGGCGACGACGCTCGGCACGTTCGACCTCAGCGACGCCGAGGCCGAGCTGCTGGCGGAGTGCTGCCGACTGCTCGACGAGATCGACGCGTTGCGCCGTTCGGTTGAGCAGGACGGCACGACCGTCCGCGGCAGCACCGGACAACCGCGCGTGCACCCCGCCCTCGCCGAGGTCCGCCAGCACCGCCTCGCGCTGGGCCGGCTGCTGTCGCAGCTCGACCTGCCCGACGAGGACGGCGGGGTCGTCAGCCCGATGCGTGCCCGCTCACGACGAGGGCACGCCGCCCGCTGGGGAGGTGCGGCCCGTGGCACGGCGTAGAACCGTCACGACACCCGCAGGCGGGCTCCTCGTCCTCCCGGCCCACCTCTGCGCGCCGCGTGGCGTGCAGGAGTCCCCGGGGGCCTACGCCGACCGGATGCGCGCCCGCGCCGCATGGCTCGCCGAGCACGGGGTCGACCCGGGCGACTGGCCCCAGGTCTACGCGATCCTGCAGCGCAGCCCGGGCTGGTCCGGCGCCCTCGACCGAGCCCGAACGAGCCGAGGCACCGCATGAGCGCCGTGGACGACGCCGGCCGGGCCGTGGTGCGCGCCGCCGCGGGCCTGTCGCAGCGCGAGAAGTCCGTCATGGCCGGCGCGTTGCGCGACATGGGCCGGCGCGTCGCCGAGACGTACGACGGCGATGCCGCCTGCGGGCTCATGGAGGCCATGGCGGTCCTGCTGGACGAGCTGCGGTACGCGGCCACCCCCGCACCGCACGCCAACAAGTTGAGGCGTGCTGAGGCCGCCTTCCGAGGAGAGGACAAGTAGATGGCCGACAGGACCGTGCTCATCCGCCTGATGGCGAACGTCAGCGAGTACGTCCGCGCGATGCGGACCGCCGAGAAGTCCACCGAGGACGTCGGCAAGAAGACCGAGGACGCCGAGAAGCGCTCTCGCGGTGCTATGTCCCGGCTGGCGCAGCACGCGCACGACAACGAGAAGGCGTGGACCGACACCGGCAAGGCGTTCCTGGGCGTGGGCCTCGCGGCCGGCGCCGGCCTGACTGCCACTGCGGTCGCGTTCTCCCGTTTCGACGCCGAGATGTCGCAGGTGCGTGCCGCGACCGGCGCGACCGGGAAGACGCTGGACGACCTCCGCGAGGCCGCCATCCAGGCCGGCGCCGACACCGCGTTCAGCGCGACGGAGGCCGCCGCGGGCATCACCGAACTGAGCAAGGCCGGTGTCTCGGCCGCGGACATCCTCGACGGTGGGCTCGACGGCGCCCTCGCCCTGGCGTCGGCTGGTGGGCTCGAGGTCGCCGACGCCGCCGGCATCGCCGCCACCGCCCTCACGCAGTTCAAGCTCGAGGGGCAGGACGTCACGCACGTGGCGGACCTGCTCGCCGCGGGCGCCGGCAAGGCGCAGGGCGACGTGTCCGACCTCGGGCAGGCGCTCGGGCAGTCCGGCCTCGTCGCCGAACAGACCGGCCTCACGATCGAGGAGACGACCGGCGCGCTGACCGCCTTCGCGTCCGCCGGGCTGCTCGGTTCCGACGCGGGCACGTCGTTCAAGAGCATGCTGCAGCGCCTCACCCCGCAGAGCGCCGAGGCCCGAGACCTGATGAACGAGCTCGGCATCAGCGCCTACGACGCTGGCGGGGAGTTCGTCGGGCTCGAGGCGTTCGCGGGCAACCTGCGCGACTCCCTGGCCGACCTGACGCCGGAGCAGCGCAACAGTGCTCTGGCGACCATCTTCGGCTCGGACGCCGTTCGTGCCGCGTCAGTGATCTACCAGCAGGGCGCTGAGGGCATCGCCACGTGGACCCGCGCCGTGGACGACCAGGGGTTCGCCGCCGAGCAGGCCGCCGCCAAGATGGACAACCTGCGCGGGGACGCCGAGGAGTTCCTGGGCTCCGTGGAGACCTCCCTCATCGGTCTCGGCGAGGCCAGCAACGGCCCGCTGCGCGAGGCCACGCAGGACGCCACCACCCTCGTGAACGTTTTCGGGGACATGCCCGACGGCGCCCAGCAGGCCGTCACCGCCGTGGGCCTCGTCACGGCCGGGGTCGGGCTGCTCGGCGGCGGGCTGCTCATCACCATTCCGCGGCTCGAGGCCGGCGTCGTGAGCCTCGCCAAGATGGGTCCCGCGGGTCACGCCGCCGCTGGCGGTCTGCGGGCTGCCGGGCGTGCGGCCGGGCCTATCGGTCTCGCGCTGGCCGGACTGAGCACCGTCGGGTACGTCCTCATCGACTCCTGGGTCGACCAGAAGCAGGCCGTGGACGACTACGCCAGCAGCCTCGACGAGCTAACTGGCGCGGTCACCGACGCCTCCCGCACCGTCGCCGCCAAGGCGTTGGAGGACCGCGGGGCGCTCGAGGCCGCCGAACGGCTCGGCGTCAGCACGTCCGACCTCGTCACCGCCATCACCGAGGGCGGCCAGGCGTACGAGGACGTCACCGAGCGGATCAACCGCATGTCGGAGGCCAACGCCGCGCTGAATGAGGCGCAGATGGCGACCTCCGGCATGAACAACCAGACTGAGGCTGACCTTGAGCGGCTGCGGGACGTCCTCGGTCAGCAGTCCGCTGCCCTCGGCGACGCGCAGGAGCAGACCCGCCGCCTGGCCGCCGCCGAGGAGGTCGCCGCCGGCACCGTCAGCAAGGCCGCCGCCGAGTACTACGAGGCTCGCGGCGGCATCGACGCCATGACCGAGGCCGCCGCGGGCGCGGCTGGCGCGATCGACCCCATGACGGGCGCCATCGCGGACTCCGGCGAGCAGGCCGACACCGCGGCAGACCGCCTCGAGGAGTGGCGACGCAGCATGGCCGGCATCGCCGAGGCGTTCGTCGAGCCGCTGAGCGCCTACCAGCAGCTCCTCGCCGATAAGGAGGAGGCCGAGCGGCAGGCCGCCGAGGCGACAGCCGCCGCGACCGAGGACGCCGAGGACTCATGGCAGGACTACTACGAGGGCGTCAGCCTCACCCTCACCGAGTACGCCGACATGCTCGAGCAGCAGATCGCCGACCAGGAGCAGTGGCGCGCGAACCTCGTCACCGTCACCGAGCGCGGCGGCCTCGAGGTCGCCGGCATCCTCGCCGACATGGGCGCCGAGGGCGCACAGATCACCGCCGACATGGCCGACGCCACCGACGCCGAGTTCCAGCGCATGGCCGACCTGCTCATCGCCGACGCACAGTTCGGCCGTGAGGGTGTTGTCGCCGAGCTCGAGGTCATGGAGCGCCTGGGCCGCAAGGGCGCCAAGAACACCGCTGAGGGCATCGCCGAGGAGCTGGGCATCGGCGCGGAAGAGGTCCGCCGCATCGCCGACAAGTACGGGATTGCCCTCGTGTCCGGCGTCAACCCGGTGCTGTCCGCGGTCGGCAAGACGCCTATCCGGTTTGACGACACCAAGCGGGCCAACGGCTACGCCACGGGCGGTGTCATGCCGGGCTGGTCACCTGGCCGGGACGTGCATCAGTTCTACAGCGCGACGGGCGGCCGGCTGGACCTGTCCGGCGGTGAGGCCGTCATGCGCCCGGAGTGGACGAAGGCCGTCGGCACGGACTATGTGGCCCGGGCCAACGCCGCCGCGCGGTCCGGGCGGCCCATCCCCGAGGTGTACGAGGCGTACGCGACGGGCGGGGTCATCGCGGGTGGCTTCACCACCGCGAGCAGCGTCCCGAAGCCGTACTCCACCGACCCGTTCCGCACGCCACTGAGCACGGGCGCGCAGGCCACGATGGGCGCCGCCTACGCGGCGGTGACGAAGTGGCTCGCGGCGAACGTCCCGGCCGGCGGCGACCTCGTGTCGATCGGCAAGTGGCTGCAGTCCAAGGGTGCTCGCGTCTCGGGGCATCCCGCGTTCGGTGGTGTCACCCCTGGCGCGCACTCCCCGACGTCGCTGCACTACCGAAACCGCGCCATCGACGTGAACTACGGCCCGGGCGGGGCGAACTCGATCGAGAACGCCTTCGTCCGCGGCATCCTTCCGACGGTCCTCAAGATGGCGAGCTTCCGGCAGGTCTACTACCGGGAGATCGGCGGCCGGACCGACCACGACGACCACCTGCACCTTGGTCTCGCTCGGGGCGGTGTCGTGCCGGAGCGCGGAAGCCTCCTCAACCCGCACGTACGGGACGCGGGTGGCCCGCTGCTGCCGGGCTTCACCTACAACGGCACGGGCAAGCCGGAGACGGTCATCCCGACCACCCCGGCGACCGCCGTTGGTGTGGGCGGGGCGGTGACGATCAACCGCAACGTGAACGTCCAGACTGACGGCACCGAGCTGGCCGGCCGGGTCGTGAGGGAGGCACTGCGCGCTGAGCGTGAGATCGCGGCGCTGGGTGCGGCTTGGGGTGTTGGTCTATGAGTCGAGATGACCTTGAGCGTCAGGGGACGGTCGCCTGGGTCCTAACTGTCCTGTCTGCACTGCCACCCTCCATGCCCGTCTGCGTGCTCTTCGACGACGAGACTCGGGAGGGGGTTGTGCAGGGTGTGCGGGTGACGGGCGGCGTGGTGGAGTTCATCGTTGGCTAGATTTAGCCAAAAACGGGACCCCCGACAACGAATGGCGGCACGCCCTCGGGGTGCCGACGCGCAAAGGTGGTGTAGTTCGTCACGAAGGGCTCGGTGTCACGTACCTCGGAAAGCCACACCTCCGCGGCATTGCACATATCTTCGATGAACAGAGGCACGTCAACTATCCGCGCCGCAGGCTTGCCAGCGTCTTGCTCGATTGTGATCATATGGAAGTGGCCGTACCCCTTAGCCACGTCTCGTTCGACGAAGAGCAGGCGTGGGCCGTGCATGGGCATTGCCTTCCCTTGATGCAACAGTGAGCAACGGAAGCTGTATAGGTCGCTTGCCCAATCGGCATAACCATGGAGACGTTCCTCAACCCACCTGATGTACCGGTCCTTACTGGCTCTCCCGTTCGTGGCGGTTAGGGCGCCGCAGATGTCCGGAACGGTCAACGTCATGCATAAGCCGAGGTACTGCAGTCCGACTGTGCTAGTGGCTCGAAGTTCTCGAAAAAATGCGTCCATAGGGGGCGTCAAGAGGCCCCAGCTGCAGGCCCATCGGCTTCGCCGATGCCCGGACCGTCAGAGAAGGGCCGATCCAGCGGCGCATCCCACCGCTTGAGATTGTCCACGAGCTGGGCCACAACGTCCTGCACTGCGCGGCCGGAAGTCATCGACTCGAGCGCGACGAGTCGCGTGAGGTCGTGCACGAGTCCTCGCGTGTGGTCCTCGTCGGCAGGAGTCACGAACTTGGCGGAGAAGGTGACGACATCACTGTCGGCGAGCGGGGGCGTCAGCTCGAAGTCGTAGCGGGCGAGGCTCGCGAACTTTGCCAGCTCGGCGATCTCGGACCTTGATTCGATCTTGGTAACGCGGATAGAGAACCGCGAGTCAGCTTGCATCCCCGAAACCTAGAACCGCCCCGCTCGCCTGTCTGGCGAACGGGGCGGTTCGTGCCGTTTGGCAGGGAAGGGTGCGCCGGACGCTACTCCTGCCGGGCCGGCCCCCACCCGTCCTCGCCGGGCTCCCAACCGGCCGCCCGCAACAGGCGCGCGTGCGTGGGACGCGAGTCCCGACCCGACACCACAGCCACCGGGCGGCCCCCGACGTCGCTCACCGCGACGTAGCCGGACGGCACCCTCTCGTCGACGACGACACGCTCGCCGAGCCGCGGACCCTCGTTGCCGGGGCCTGGCAGCGGGTCGCCGTGCTCGCGGCCCTGCGCCAGCAGCCGCGACGCCTCGGACACGGCGGCACCCAGGTGCTCGATGTGGGCCGGGTCGTGAAGGTAGCCCTGCCCGTCGAGGCCGATGTCGGTCACCAGCACTCGCGAGCCGTACAGCACCCGCTCTTGCGGCTGCTGCGCGACCTCCCAGCGGTCGGTCCGGTGCAGCTCGACCCGCGCCCACGGCTCGGCGAGCACCCTCCCCTCGTGAGTGCGCTCCACGACGAGCGCGCCGCCCTCGCCCTCGCCGTACAGGATGTCGTCCCAGCCGTGGCCCGGCGTGCGGTCGCACCACGACGGGCACCCCAGCAGCGGCCGGGGCACGAGGACCCCGCCGTCGTTTGCGAGCCCCACGAGGAGCCGGTCGGCGGTCGCCTGGTCCGGCACCCGCAGCACCGCGACCCGACGCCAGCCCTCGACCGTGCCGGAGTGCAGGCCTGCCGGCCGGGACGGGTCACGCACGACGACGACCTGCTGCACGTCGGGCAGCTCGGCGATCTGCTCGACCGTCAGGGTGTCGTCGTCGATGGTCAGGTCGTCCGGCGCGCCGTCGGTGACGACGAGCGGTTCGGCGGTTGTGGTGTTTACGTTCATGGTTGGTCCCTTCCACGGGTCTGGTGTGACGCTGTGCGGTCCGCGGTCAGTCCGCAGATAGTCCGCAGGATCATCGTTTGCGACCAACGGCACTCAACGCTGACCAACGGCATAAGTGCAGGTCAGAGCGGAAGCGAGCGCTGATCGGGCAGGTCAGAGAACTGCGGGAACTGTCCCCGGCTTACAGGCCGGCTCGTCCCCAACCCGCTGACGGCGCCCCTGCTTGACCAACCTGGTCAAGAGGTCGCACCCTTGTCCGGTGAGCACGCAGGTCAACCTCTACGAGGCCAAGACGCGGCTGTCGGACCTCGTCGAGCGCGCGGCGGCCGGCGAGGACATAGTCATCGCCAAGAACGGGCGACCTCGGGCGCGGCTCGTGGCCGTACCGGACAGGACGGCTCCCCGCGTGTTCGGGCGGTGGCGTGCCGCAGAGGTGTTCCGTGACGGGTGGGAGGACGACCTCACCGAGCACTTCGACGAGCAGTGAGGTACCTCCTCGACACGCACGTGCTGCTGTGGCTGCTCACGGACGAACCGGTCGAGAGCAGCGCGCGGACGGCGCTCGCGGACCCGGCCAACGACGTCCTCGTGAGCATGGCCTCGCTGTGGGAGATCGCCATCGAGCAGGGGCTCGGTCGCCTGTCTCCGCCGGAGGACCCCGGTGACGCCGCCGTCGCCATGGGCTTCGCCCTGCTGGGCGTCGAGCCGGAGCACGTGCGTGCCGTCGCCGGTCTTCCCCATCACCACCGTGACCCCTTCGACCGAATGCTCGTCGCCCAGGCGGCGATCGAGGGGTTGGTGCTGGTCACACGTGATCGTCGGCTGCCCGCCTACGAGGTGCCGACGCTGCTGGCGTGACTCCTCACGCCAGCAGCGTCGCCGCGTGGTCCGGCACGTAGTTCTGCGTGTCGCGGGGCGGGCGCTCGTACCCGCGCGACGGCGGCCGCTCCGGCAGCACGAGCGGCGGGGGAGCGGCGCTCGCGTCGTACGGCACCGTCGACAGCAGGTGCGCGATCATGTTGAGCCGCGCCCGGCGCTTGTCGTCGCTGTCGACCACCCACCAGGGCGCCTCGGGGATGTCCGTGTGGACCATCATCTCGTCCTTGGCCCGGGAGTAGTCCTCCCAGCGGCTGATCGACTCCAGGTCCATCGGCGACAGCTTCCAGCGGCGCATGGGGTCCTCCAGGCGCGAGCGGAAGCGCGCCTCCTGCTCGCCGTCGCTGACGGAGAACCAGTACTTGCGCAGCATGATCCCGTCCTCCACGAGCAGGCGCTCGAAGATGGGGCACTGGTGGAGGAAGCGCCGGTGCTCTTCCGGCGTGCAGAACCCCATGACCCGCTCGACGCCGGCGCGGTTGTACCAGGACCGGTCGAAGAGCACGACCTCCCCGGCCGCGGGCAGGTGCTCGACGTAGCGCTGGAAGTACCACTGACCGCGCTGGCGCTCCGTCGGCGCGGGCAGCGCCACGATGCGCGCGACCCGCGGGTTGAGGTACTGCGTGACCCGCTTGATGGTGCTGCCCTTGCCGGCGGCGTCGCGTCCCTCGAACACCACGACGAGCCGCTCACCGGTCGCGCGCACCCACTCCTGCATCGTGACGAGCTCCGCCTGCAGGCGCAGGAGCTCCTTCTCGTACCGCTTCTTCGGGACACGCGCGGCGTCGGGCATGCCCGAGGCTAGCGAGGGCTACTGCAGGACCGCGACGCCGACGATCGCCGCGACCCACACCAGCGGGATGCCGACCCCCTCGAAGCCGATGCCGCGCCGGCCGCGCAGCAGCAGACCCGCGGCGAGCAGGACGCTCATGAGCAGCCCCGCCGCGGTGAGCAGCAGCCCCGTCGGGCCGACGTCGGCGTACAGCGAGCCGTCCCGGTAGAAGGCGTCGGCGACGGCGACCTGCAGGGCGTCGAACACGTTGCCGCCGACGATGTCGCCGACCCCGAGCGCGAGGGCGCGCATCCGCACCGCGGCGATGAGCGTGACGAGCTCCGGCATCGACGACACCGCCGTGGTGACGGTCGAGCCGACGAGGCTGCCGGAGGCGCCGGTCGCCTCCACCACCCCGAGCCCGGCCCGACCGACGACCCAGCCCGCGACGGCCATGCTCGCCGCGAGCACGACGAATGACATCGCGAGGCGCCGGTTGCTCTGGTCGGTGCCCTCCTGCGGCTCGTCGCGGACCGTCTCGTCGGTCTGGACCGGCTCCCACATCGGGTCGTTGCGCTGCTCGCGCACGAGCACGAGCCCGCCCACGTACAGCAGGGGGATGGCGAAGGTCGTCGGGTGGACGCCGAGGACGGCGACCTCGGGGGTCGAGAAGGCGATGACCGGCAGCGTGAGGAGCCCCACGAGCACGAGCGCCTGCATGATGTTCTCGCTGGAGGCCGCGGCGTGCTCGAGGTTGACCCTGCGGTAGTAGAGGTCGGCGATCGCGAGCCACACCGTCTGGATGAGGATGCCGCCGATGGGGTTGGCGAAGGCGAACTGCGCGTCGCCCGCGAGCCCGCCGACCGCGATGGTCGTGAGCCCGGGCAGGCTCGTCACCGCCCCCAGCAGCACCGCCCCCGCGAGCGCCTCCCCGACGCCGGTCCGGTCGGCGATCTCGTCGGCGACCGCGGTGATGCGCGTGCCGGTGACGACGATGACGACCGCCGCGACGACGAGACCGACGATGCTCGGCAGGAGAGGCCACGGGGCACCGGAGGTCAGCAGCTGCACCCTGGCACCCTGCCGTCCGCGGCGCCGGGCCGCACACGGCCGCGCTCAGGCGAGACGGCGGCGCAGGCCCTCCCGGACGGCGGGCCACTCCTCTGCGGTCACGGAGAAGAGTGCGGTGTCACGCACCGTGCCGTCGGCGCGCCGCTGGTAGCGCCGCAGGAGCCCCTCGGGACGGGCGCCGAGCCGCTCGATCGCGCGCTGGGACCGCTCGTTGCGCACGTCCGTCTTCAGCTGCACGCGCCCCGCGCGCAGCACCTCGAAGGCGTGGCCGAGCACGAGCAGCTTGCACGCCGGGTTGACCGCCGTGCCCCAGACGGCCGGGGCGTAGGCGGTGGCGCCGACCTCCAGACGCGCGTCGGGCACGGACACCTCCAGGTAGGACGTGGTGCCGAGCACCTGCCCGGTGACCGCCGAGCGGACGCACCACTGGTGCCAGCCCAGGTGGTCCCGGCGCTCGCGCAGGACCGCGGCGAGCCCTGCGGGGTCGGCCGCGCGCCCGGCGAGGTGCCGCCACACGCGGTCGTCGTCGAGCGCGGCGTGCAGCTCCGCGGCGTCGCGGTCCGGGTCGAGCGCCGAGAGCTCGACCCGGCCGTCGCCGAGCACGGTGCCCGCCGGCACCGGCCACACCAGCGACGGCCAGGGCGTGTCGGCGGGACGCGTGTCGCCGAACGGCTCGAAGCCCATGCCGCGCGCGCTCAGGCGGCGGGCAGCAGGCCGCGCCGGCGCAGCAGCGGCTCCGGGGCGGGCGGGCGACCACGCAGCGACTCGAAGGCGGCCATCGGGTCGACCGACCCGCCGCGCGACAGCAGCTCCTCGCGGAACCGGTCGCCGAGCGCGCGGACGAGGCCGCCGTTCTCGCCGAACCAGTCGACGAGCTCGGCGTCGAGCACCTCGCTCCAGATGTAGCCGTAGTAGCCGGCGCTGTAGCCGCCCGCGAACACGTGCGCGAAGTACGTCGAGCGGTAGCGCGGCGGCACGCTCGGCACGTCCAGGCCGTACCGGGCGAGCACGTCGGCCTCGAAGCGCTCGACGTCCGCCGCCGCCACCTGCTCGCCCGCCGGCAGCGAGTGCCACGCGAGGTCGAGCACCGTGGCCGCGAGGTACTCGGTGGTGCGGAAGCCCTCGCCGTAGCCGAGCGCGTTCTGCAGCCGGGCCACCAGGTCCGCAGGCAGGGGCTCGCCCGTCTCGTGGTGCACCGCGTAGTGCGGCAGCACCTCCGGGTGCCACGCCCACATCTCGTTGACCTGCGAGGGGAACTCCACGAAGTCGCGCGGCACCGACGTGCCGGAGAAGCGCGGGTAGGTGACGGCGGAGAACAGCCCGTGCAGTGCGTGGCCGAACTCGTGGAAGGCCGTGTCCACCTCGCCGGGGCTCAGCAGCGCCGGCTGCCCGTCGGGCGGGCGGGGCACGTTGAGGCACACCGTCACGACGGGGCGCTCGCCCAGCAGGTCGGACTGGTCGACGAAGGTCGTCATCCACGCCCCGCCGCGCTTGGTGTCGCGCGCGAACCAGTCGCACACGAACAGGCCCAGACCGCTGCCGTCGGTGTCGTGCACCTCGAACACGCGCACGTCCGGGTGGTAGCCGGGCAGGTCGGGGCGCTCGGTGAAGCGCACCCCGTACAGGTCGGTGGCCGCGCGGAGCACGCCGTCGCGCAGCACCCGGTCCAGCTCCAGGTAGGGACGCAGGTCGTCGGCGTCGACGCGGAAGCGCTCCCGGCGCACGCGCTCGGTCCAGAACGCGTGGTCCCACGCCTCCAGCGGTCCCTCGGCGCCCGCGGCGGCCATGGCGGCCTCCAGCTCGGCGGCCTCCGCCGCGGCGTTGCGCGCCGCGGGGCCGGTCATGCCCAGCAGCACCTGCTCGACGGCCTCGGGGGAGCCGGCGGTCTGGTCGGCGAGCACGTGACGGGCGTGGCTGTCCGCGCCGAGCAGCGCGGCCCGCTCGGCCCGCAGCGCCGCCATCCGCGTGAGGACGGGTCGGGTGTCGGTGTCGCCGGAGAGGCCGCGACCCGTCGCCGCCTCGAGCAGCTCGCGACGCAGCCCGCGGTCCTCCAGGACCGCGAGCGCCGGCTGCGGGGTCGGCAGCACGAGCGTGAGCAGCCAGCCGTCCAGGCCGCGCTCCCGCGCGGCGAGGCGGGCGGAGGCGCGCCCGGCCTCGCCGAGGCCGGCGAGCCGTGCCTCGTCCGTGACGTGGACGGCGGCGTCGTTCGACGCGTCCTGCACGAGGGTCTTGAAGCGCTGGGCGAGGGTCGCCAGCTCGGTGTTGAGCGCGCGCAGCCGCTGCTTCGACGCCTCCTCCAGCCCGGCCCCGGCGCGTTCGAAGTCGAGGTGGTAGCGCTCGACGAGCCGGTGCTGCTCCGGTGCGAGCCCGGCGGTGCCGCGCGCGGCGTGGACGGTGCGCAGCCGCTGCCACAGGCGGGCGTCCAGCACGAGCGCGTCGTGGTGCTCGGACAGGCGCGAGGCGAACTGCTCGTCGACGGCGCGCACCTCGGGGGTGGCGTGCGCGCTCGACAGCGCGGAGACGACGGCCCGGGTGCGGTCGAGCAGCGCGCCGCTGCGCTCCAGCGCCTCGACGGTGTTCGCGAACGACGGCGGCGCCGGGTCGGTCGCGACGGCCTCCCACTGCGCTCGCTGCTCGGCCATGCCCGCCTCGAGCGCCGGGGCCATGTGCTCGGGGCGGATGACGTCGAACGGCGGCAGGCCGTAGGGCAGCGGGCTCGGTGCGGCGAACGGGTTGTCGGCGGGCAGGGCGTGCGGCTGGCCGTCGGCCGGGACGGGGGTGCGGCTGGCGCTGTCGGTCACCGCCCCACCCTAGGAGCCGGTCGCGTCCTGCCCCCACGGCGCCGGTCCTGCCGCGCGCACCGGCGCGGGCCGGCCGAACAGCCAGCCCTGGCCCGACTCGCAGCCCATCGCGCGCAGCGCCGCGGCCTGCTCGGCGGTCTCGACGCCCTCGGCGACGACGGTGAGCTCGTGGGCGTGCGCGAGCTCGACGATGGCGGCGACGACGGCGTCGGAGCGGCGGGTCGTGCCGAGCCGTCGCACGAACGACATGTCGATCTTGAGGAAGGACAGCGGGAAGCGGGGGAGGTAGGCGAGGGCGGAGTAGCCGGTGCCGAAGTCGTCGAGCCCCACGCTCACCCCGAGCCCCACGAGCGCCTCGACGGCCTGCTCGACGGTGCCGCTGTCGTGCAGCAGCGAGGTCTCGGTGAGCTCCACCGACAACCGGCCGGCCGGGACCGCCGCCCGGGCCAGCGTGCGACGCACGTGCTCGACGAAGTCGGGGTCCTCGATGGTGCGGGCGGAGACGTTGACCGCGACGCGGTCGGGCAGCAGCGGCTCGGCGCCCTCGGCGCGACGGGACTCGTCGACCGCGAGCAGCCGGGCCACCTCGTGCAGCACGGCGAGGTCGAGGGGCACGACGAGGCCCGTGTCCTCCGCGACGCCGACGACGTCGCCGGCGGGCAGCGGCGCGCCGGTGTCGTCGTGGACGCGGACGAGGGCCTCCGCGCTCACCGTGCGGCCGCTCGCGAGGTCGACGACGGGCTGCAGGTGCACCTCCAGACGGTCCTCGCGCAGCGCGGCGCGCAGGTGCGCCTCCGTGCGCAGCTTGCGCTCGTTGGCCTCGCGCATGCCGTCGTCGTACACCGCGACCCGGTTGCGACCCACGTCCTTGGCGGCGTAGAGCGCGACGTCGGCGCGGGTGAGGAGGTCCTCGGTGGCGGGGCCGTCGGCCCGTTCCAGCGGCAGGGCGACCCCGACGCTCGTCGTGACGGTCACGCGCTCGCCGCCGGGCAGGTCGAACGGCTCGCGCAGCGCGTGCAGCAGCCGCTCGGCCACCGCGGTCGGGACGCAGCGGTCGTCGCCGTGGACGACGACGACGAACTCGTCCCCGCCGAGGCGCGCGACGGTGTGCTGCGGCGCCACCGCGCGGCGCAGCCGCCGGGCCACCTGCACGAGCAGCGCGTCGCCCACGGGGTGGCCCTGCGAGTCGTTGATGACCTTGAAGCGGTCGAGGTCGAGCAGCAGCAGCCCGCTCACCGAGGGTCGGCCCGGGTCGCGGTCGTGGCTCAGCGCCTTGTCGACCACCACGCGGTTGGCGAGCCCGGTGAGGGTGTCGGTGTGGGCGAGCCGCTCGAGCTCCAGCTCGTGCCGGCGCCGGGCCGTGTCGTCGATGCAGTGCGCGATGGCGAACTCCGGTGCGCCGTCCTCGCCGCGCACGACGGCCGTCGTCACCCACGCGTGGACGGTCGTGCCGTCCCGGCGCAGGTACTCCCGGGCGTAGGCGCTGCCGGGGGAGCGCCCGCCCACCATGGCCCGCAGCCGGGCGTCGGACACCGCGCGCTCGCTGTCGGGCGTCCAGTCGGACAGCGTCATGCCGGCGAGCTGGTCGGACCGCTCGTAGCCGATGAGCCGGGCGAAGGCGTCGTTGGCACGAAGCAGCCGCCCGACGTCGGGCTCCCGCAGCCAGATCATCGCCATGCCGTGCGGCGCCCCCTCGAAGACCACCCGGAAGTGCTCCTCGCTCGCGGCGAGCGCGCGCTGGGCGCTCTCCCGCTCGGAGACGTCGAGCGTGGCCCCGCGCAGACCGACGACGCGGCCGGACCCGTCGCGCAGCGGACCGGTCCACGACTGCAGGTGGCGCAGCTCGCCGGCGGGGGTGCGGATGCGGAAGACGTGGCGGTAGGGGGTGCCCTCGGTGAGGGCCGCGTGCTCCAGCTCCGCGGAGCGCGCCTGGTCGACCGGGTCGAGCAGGGGCGCCCAGTCGTCGATGGTGGGCGGGCGCTCGAGGTGGTCGAGCCCGGCCAGGCGGCGCATGCCCTCCGACCAGCTGAGCCGGCCCGTCTCGGTCTCCCACTCCCACCACGCGAGGCCGGTCAGCGCGTACGCCTCCTCCAGGCGGCGGCGCTCGACCGCGCCGTCGACCGGCGGGTCGACCGGCGGGTTGCGCGGGTCGACCGGCCCCTCGGCCTGGCGGGGGACGCCTGAGACGGCTCGCGCCGCACCCGCCGTCACGTCCACGCCTGCTCCTCCCGGGCGCGCCGTTGGCACGGCGCGTCGATGACCCGGGTTCCGGATCGGCACGTCGGCACGCGACGTGAGCGTCGACGCGCAGCCGCCCCCGGACGGGTGCGTCAACGCCGTCCGGTGCACCTCAGCCCGGGGAGCCGTGCTCCTTCTCCCACGCGGTGAGGGAGCGCTCGAGCGCCTTCATGATCTCGAAGACCTGGCTAGGCGGGATCCGCACCCGGGACACGACCCGCGCCGTGGTGCCGTCCGCGCCCATCGGGCCCACGAGCGCGGCGAAGTCGAGGGTGAAGATGTCCTTGCCGTGCCACACGCGCACGAAGTCGGCGTAGTCGCCGCCTGCGAGCTTGTCGGGCATGGTGACGCGGATGTGGCCCGGACCGGGGTTCGGCTGCTCGCTCACGCGGTCTCCTTCGCAGGGGTGCCCGCGGTCGGTCCCGCGGCGTCCAGCTCGGCGGCCATGACGGCGGCGCCGATGATGCCCGCCTCGTTGCGCAGCTGCGCGGGCACGATGGGCGCGCGCAGGTCGAGCAGCGGCAGGAACTTGTCGTGCTTCTTGCTCACGCCGCCGCCGACCACGACGAGGTCGGGCTGCAGCAGCAGCTCCAGCAGCGTGTAGTAGCGCTGCAGGCGCTTCGCCCAGTCCTTCCACGACAGGTCCTCGCGCTCGCGGGCGCTGTCGGCCGCACGCTTCTCCGCGTCCTCGCCGTCGATCTCCAGGTGGCCGAACTCGGTGTTCGGCACGAGCGTGCCGTCGACGAACAGCGCGCTGCCGATCCCGGTCCCGAGGGTCGTGACGACCACGACGCCGGGCACGTCGCGCCCGGCGCCGAAGCGCACCTCGGCGAGCCCGGCGACGTCCGCATCGTTCGCGACGACCGCGCGGCGCCCGAGGGCCTTCGTCAACAGCTCCGCGGCAGGCGCGTCGACCCAGTCCTCGTGGACGTTGGCCGCGGTGCGGGTGACGCCGTGCTGGACGACGGCGGGGAAGCCGACCCCGACCGTCTCCCCGGTGGTCGGCTCCGGGCCGGCCTGCAGCACCTCGGCGAGGACGGTGGCCGCGACCTCGGCGACGTCGTCCGGCTTGCCGCCCTCGGGCGTCTTGTGGCGGACGCGGTCCGCGACGAGCTCACCGGCGTCCACGTCGACGACGGCGGCCTTGATGCCGGACCCGCCGATGTCGACGCCGACCGCGAGCCTGGGGTCCTTGCGGGCAGTCACAGCAGGCCTCCGGGGGGGTTGCCGTCGCTGGGGACGGTGAGCAGCTCAGGGCCGTGCTCGGTGACGAGGACGGTGTGCTCGAACTGCGCCGTCCACGACCCGTCGACGGTGACGGCGGTCCAGCCGTCGTCCCACATCCGGTGCTCGGAGGCGCCGAGGGTGAGCATCGGCTCGACGGTGAAGGTCATGCCCGGCTCGATGACGGTGTCGTGCTCGGGGGCGGCGTCGTAGTGCGGCACGACGATGCCGGAGTGGAACGCCTCGCCGATGCCGTGGCCGGTGAAGGCGGCGACGTCGCCGTAGCCGAAGCGTGTCGCGTACTTCTCGATGACGCGGCCGACGACGTTGAGCCGACGTCCCGGCTGGGCGGCGCGGATGCCGCGCAGCGTCGCCTCGCGCGTGCGCTCGACGAGCAGCCGGACGTCCTCGCTCACCGCGTCCTCGCCGCCGACGAGGAACGTCGCGTTCGTGTCGCCGTGGACGGCGATGCCGTCGGTCTCGAGGTAGGCGGTGATGTCGACGTTCACGATGTCGCCGTCGAGCAGGACGGTGTCGTCCGGGATGCCGTGGCACACGACCTCGTTGACGCTCGTGCACAGGGACTTCGGGAACGCCGGCGAGCCGTGGCCGGGGTAGCCGAGCGTCGAGGGGTACGCGCCGCGCTCGACGAGGTAGTCGTGCCCGACCGCGTCGAGCTCCTCGGTGGTGACGCCGGGGGCGACCGCGCGCCCGACCGCCTGCAGCGCGTCGGCGGCGAGGGTGCACGCGCGCCGCATCGCCGCGACGGTCGCGGCGTCCTTCACCTCGCCGCCGGTCCAGCGGGCCGCGCGGGGCCGGTCGACGTACTCGGGTCGTCGGATGTGCGGCGGCACGGACCGCCTCGGGCTGACGCGGCCCGGCCTCAGTGGCGGGCGCTGGGTCGTCGTGGCCATGGCGGGGAGTCTAGGTGCGCACACGGCGGAGGGGCGGGTCGTGGCGACCCGCCCCTCCGTCACGGTGGACTCAGCCCTGCTGCGTGGCCTGCTCGCCCTGGACGATCGACGGCTGCTCGCCGCCGCTGCTGCCGCCGAAGCTCACCTGCACGGTGCGCCCGGGGGCGCGGGTGCCGGCCTCGACGAGGAGGACCCCGTCCTCGAACCGGGCGGTGACGGTGTCGGCGTCGAGGTTGAGCCCGGTGCGGAACACGCGCCGC
Source organism: Aquipuribacter sp. SD81 (assembly GCF_037153975.1). Taxonomy (NCBI): domain Bacteria; kingdom Bacillati; phylum Actinomycetota; class Actinomycetes; order Micrococcales; family Intrasporangiaceae; genus Aquipuribacter; species Aquipuribacter sp. SD81. The sequence continues at coordinate 76,038 of NZ_JBBAYJ010000011.1, read as the reverse complement.
ACCTGCCCGGTGCTGCGCTCGGCGGCGAGCACCTTGTGGCGGCTGCCGAGCTCGACGGGGGAGCGGAGCGCCTCCACGACGAGCGCGTCACCGGCGACCCGCACGCTGAGCGAGTCGCGGTCGACGCCGGGCAGGTCGAAGCGGGCGGTGAGACGACCGGAGTCGACGTCGAGGGCGGCGTCCACGGCGCCGAACCCCACCGGGGCGGCCATGCCGCGGGTCATGTCCTCGAAGACGCGGTCGATGTCGGTGAAGAAGGGGCGACCGAGAGCCATGACGGACCTCCTGTAGCGCTGCGTCCCGGCCTGTCCGGGAACGAGGACGAGTGTAGAACTTGAGCGGGTCATGCTCAAGCCAACCTCAGTCGGGTCCGCTCAATTCCCGGCACGGGCCGTCTCGCGTCTCCACCCGCGTGCCCGCCGAGCACCGCTGCGGGTGCGAGGTGGCGTCCGCGCACGGCGTGGTCGTCCCCGGTGGCGCGGCGGGGTGACGGGAGCACACTCCTGCCCATGGCCGACGACGCGACCGAGTTCTGGTTCAACACCCGCACCAAGCAGGTGGAGGAGGGCCGCCAGTCGCACTACACCGACCTCATCGGGCCCTACCCGACGCGCGAGGCCGCCGCGGCGGCGCTGGAGACGGCCGCCGCCCGCAACGAGCGCTGGGACGACGAGGACGACCGCTGGGACCGCGGCGGGAGCTGACCCTGCGGGCCGCGGGGGCCGTGCGGCCGGCCGTCGCGCGCGGCATCGATCATGACGTGAGTCGCGCGTACGGGGCACCTTCCGTCGTGCGCGGCATGGATCATGACGCGAGTCGCGGGTGCGGGGCCGGTGTCGCCTCGCGCGGCATGGATCATGACGGACGTGGCGTCGCGGCAGGCGCCGCTGGACCGGCCCTGCAGCGCCCGGCCGTCACCGCTCGAAGGAGTGCTCCGGACCCGGGAACGTGCCGGCCTCGATGTCGGCGGCGTACGCCTCGGCGGCGCGGCGCAGCTCGCCGCGCAGGTCGGCGTAGCGCTTGACGAAGCTGAAGCGGCGGTCGTCGTTGAGGCCGGCCATGTCCTGCCACACCAGGACCTGCGCGTCCATGTCCGGGCCGGAGCCGATGCCGATGGTCGGCACGCCGACGGCCTCGTGCAGCCGGGCGGCGACCGGCGCCGTCACCATCTCCACGACCATGGAGAAGGCTCCCGCGCGCTCGACCGCGACGGCGTCGGCGACGACCTGCTCGGCGGCGGCCTCGCCGCGCCCGGCCACCCGGTACCCGCCGATGGCGTTCTCCGCCTGCGCGGTGAACCCCACGTGGCCCATGACGGGGATGCCGGCCGTCACGATGGCGGCCACCCGCGACGCGCGCGCCTCGCCGCCCTCGAGCTTGACGGCGTTGGCGCCGGCCTTCATGAGCCGCACCGCGGACTCCACGGCCTGGGCGTCGGAGGCCTCGAAGCTGCCGAAGGGCAGGTCCGCGACCACGAGCGGGCGGACGGTCGAGCGGGCGACGGCCCCGACGAGCGGGAGCATCTCCTCCATCGTCACCGGCAGGGACGTGTCGTAGCCGTAGACGACGCCGGCGGCGGAGTCCCCGACGAGGAGCACGGGGATCCCGGCCTCCTCCAGCACACGCGCCGTCATGGCGTCGTAGGCGGTCAGCATCGCCCAACGACGGCCCTCGTCCTTCCACCGCTGCAGGTGCACGGTCCGCACCTGCCGGGGCTGGTGAGCAGGGCGTTCGGGGGGCACGACGGCAGGGGCGGCCATGGCCTCATGGTCCCAGAGCGTCAGCCGCGCTCCTGCCAACGGGTGGTGACGGGCAGCCGCCGGTCCCGACCGAACGCCTTGGGGCTGATCTTGGGGCCCGGCGGGTACTGCCGGCGCTTCCACTCCGCCCGGTCGACGAGGCGGACGACGTGGTCGACGACCTCCTCGGGCACGCCGCGGGCCACCAGGTCGGCCCGGCCGAGGTCGCCGACGACGTAGCCGTCGACGACGGCGTCGAGCACCTCGTAGTCCGGCAGCGAGTCGCTGTCGAGCTGGCCCGGTGCGAGCTCCGCCGACGGCGCCTTGTCGATGCTCGCCTCGGGCACGGGCGGGGTCTCGCCGCGACGGCGGGCCTCCTCGTTGCGCCAGCGCGCGAGGCGCCACACGAGCGTCTTCGGCACGTCCTTGATGGGCGCGAAGCCGCCGACGGCGTCGCCGTAGATGGTCGAGTAGCCGGTGGCCAGCTCGCTCTTGTTGCCGGGCGCGAGCACGAGGTGGCCCTCGGCGTTGCTGATCGCCATGAGCACGACGCCGCGCGCGCGGGACTGCACGTTCTCCTCCGCCAGCCCCGTGAGCCCGAGCTGGTCGACGAACGGCGCGACGAGGTCGGCGATCGGCTCCACGCGGTGCCGCGTGCCCTGCCGGCGGGCGAGCTCGGCGGCGTCGTCGACGGAGTGCCCCGAGGAGTACCGGCTCGGCATGGCGACGGTGTGGACGGCGTCCGCGCCGAGCGCGTCGACGGCGAGGGTGGCGACGAGGGCGGAGTCGATGCCGCCGGACAGCCCCAGCACGACGGAGGAGAACCCGTTCTTGGTCGTGTACGCCCGCAGGCCGAGCACGAGCGCGCGGTAGACCTCCTCGCACTCCTGCAGCGGCTCCGCCGCGGCGGGCACGACGGCCGGGCCGTCGGTCGGGCGTCGGTCCGGGCGCAGCGTCACCCGGTCGTACAGCCGACCCGGTCCCGCCTCGTCGGCGCCCTCGGGCAGGTCGAGGTCGACGACCAGCGTGTGCTCGACGAGCTGCGGGGCGCGGGTGAGGAGCGCGCCGTCGGGCCCGACGACCATGGAGTCGCCGTCGAAGACGAGCTCGTCCTGCCCGCCGACCGCGTTGACGTACGCCACCGCGCACCCGGTCTCCGTCGCGCGGGAGCGGCACAGCTCGAAGCGGACGTCGTCCTTGCCGCGCTCGTAGGGGCTCGCGTTGACGACGAGCACGAGGCCGGGGTCGTGCTCGGCCTCGGCCAGCTGGGCGGTGACGCCGCCGTCGCGCCACAGGTCCTCGCACACGAGCAGCGTGACGTCGACGCCGCGCACGTTGACCCGCTGCCCGTGCGTGCCGGGCACGAAGATGCGCCGCTCGTCGAACACGCCGTAGTTCGGCAGGTGGTTCTTCGCGTAGCGCGCGACCACCTCGCCGCCGTGCAGCACGGCCGCGCAGTTCTGGCTCGCCAGCGGCGAGCGCCCCGTCCGGTTCGGGTCCTGACCCGCGGCGTCGACGTCCTGGTCGAGGTAGCCGACCACGACGACGAGGTCGCCGTGGCCGTCCTCGGCGACGGCCCGAGCGAGGTCCTCCACGGCTTCGCGGGACGCCTTCACGAACGCCGGCCGCAGCGCGAGGTCCTCGACCGGGTAGCCCGTCAGCGCCATCTCCGGCAGGGCGACCAGGTCGGCGTCGGCGGCCGCGGCCTCGGCGACCGCCGCGCGGAGGCGGGCGGCGTTGCCGGGCAGGTCACCCACCACGGTGTCGACCTGGGCGAGGGCGAGACGCAGGCGGGGCACGCGCCCAGGCTACGGCGCACGCGGCGGGAGGCGACGGGGCGAGCGACCGCCCGGCTACGTGCCGGTCAGCTCCTCGAGCCGGGCGACGTTCACCTCGACCCTGCCCTCGATGCCGTCGACCTGGCCCATCCAGTGGAACTGCCAGACCGTCCAGTCCCGGGCCGGCCGTCCGACGTGGCTCACCAGCCACCTCGGTCGCTCGGAGCGCTCCAGCACGGGGTAGCGGTCCTCCCAGTCCTCCCCGACGTAGAGCAGGACGTCACGGCCCCACGCCGCTTCGACCTCGGTGAGGAAGGCGTCGAGCTCGGCGTCGACCGCCGCGGCGTCGGGGCGGGCGCTGCAGTTGCCGGCGAGCTCGAGGTCGATGGCCGGCGGCAGGGCGGACGCGTCCGGCGGCGCGGTGCGGAGGAAGTTGACGGCCTGCTCGCGCCCCGGCGTGCAGAGGGTGAAGAAGTGGTAGGCGCCACGCCGCACCCCCGCCTCCTCCGCGCCGGCCCAGTTGGTGGCGAAGCTCGCGTCCACCCAGTCCGCGCCCTCGCTCGACTTGATGTAGGCGAAGGCGAGACCGTCCGGGTCGGCGGCGACCGCGGGCCAGTCGATCGGGCCCTGGTGGTTGCTGACGTCGAGGCCGAGCGACTCCCCGGCGCGCAGCGTCGGACGGTCGTGCGGGTACCAGAGGTACCACCAGGCGGCACCGGCCGCCGCCACCGTGAGCGCAGCCGTCACGAGCACGACGGCGGGCAGCACCCACCGACTCCGGACGCGTCCCGCTGCGGTTCCCCCGGCTGCCACGGCCCGAGAGTACGTGCCGCGTACGGCTGCCTCCCGGGGCGGAGGCACAGCGCCTGATGACGGCGGGTGGCGGCCACGGCGCAGCGTCAGGCGACCTACTACGGTTCTGGCATGGACCGCCAGCAGGAGTTCGTCCTCCGCACCGTCGAGGAGCGCGACGTCCGCTTCGTCCGCCTGTGGTTCACCGACGTGCTCGGCTCGCTGAAGTCGGTCGCGGTGGCGCCGGCCGAGCTCGAGGCCGCCTTCACCGAGGGCATCGGCTTCGACGGCTCGACCATCGAGGGCCTCGCGCGCGTCGTGGAGTCCGACATGCTCGTGCGGCCGGACCCGTCGACGTTCGCAGTGCTGCCGTGGCGCGGCGGGCCGGACGGCCGGCAGGGCACCGCGCGCATGTTCTGCGACGTGCTCACCCCCGACGGCGAGCCGGCGCCGCAGGACCCCCGCCACGTCCTCAAGCGCTCGCTGGCCAAGGCCGCCGAGAAGGGCTTCGCGTTCTACACGCACCCCGAGATCGAGTTCTACCTCTTCGAGAAGGACCTCGACAGCCAGGGCGTGCCGGTGCCCGTGGACCAGGCCGGCTACTTCGACCACGTGCCGGCGGGCGTGGCCCACGACTTCCGTCGCGAGGCCATCACCATGCTGGAGGCGCTCGGCATCTCGGTGGAGTTCTCCCACCACGAGAACGGGCCGGGCCAGAACGAGATCGACCTGCGCTACGCGGACGCGCTCAGCACCGCCGACAACATCATGACCTTCCGCACCGTGGTGAAGGAGGTCGCGTTCAGCCAGCAGATGCAGGCCTCCTTCATGCCGCGTCCGCTCGCGGGCCTGCCCGGCTCCGGCATGCACACCCACCTGTCGCTGTTCTCCGGGGAGTCCAACGCCTTCCACGCCGACGGCGCGGAGTACCAGCTGTCCGGGGTCGGCCGCTCGTTCATCGCGGGGCTGCTGCACCACGCGCGCGAGATCACCGCCGTCACCAACCAGTGGGTCAACTCCTACAAGCGGCTGTGGGGCGGCAGCGAGGCGCCGAGCTACGTGTGCTGGGGCCACAACAACCGCTCCGCGCTGGTCCGGGTGCCCATGTACAAGCCGAGCAAGGGCCAGTCCACGCGCGTGGAGTACCGCGCGCTGGACCCCGCGACGAACCCCTACCTCGCCTTCGCGGTCATGCTCGAGGCAGGCCTCGACGGCGTGGAGAAGGACCTGGACCTGCCGCCGGGCGCCGAGGACGACGTGTGGGGCCTCACCGACTCCGAGCGCCGGTCCCTCGGCATCGAGCCGCTGCCCGGCAGCCTCGCCGAGGCCGTCGCGGTCATGGAGGGCTCCGAGCTCGTCGCGGACACCCTCGGCGAGGGCGTGTTTGACTTCTTCCTGCGCAACAAGCGGCAGGAGTGGGACGACTACCGCCGCGAGATCACGCCCTTCGAGCGGCGCCGGTACCTGCCGCTGCTGTGACGGTGAGGCGGCGGGCGCGCACGGCGCACACGGACCGGCGGGCGGGCGCGAGCCCGTCCGGACGGCGACGGTGACGGCCGGCGAGGCGCGCGCGTCGTCCGTGCGCGCGAGCGTCACGAGGCTGGGGTTCACGCAGGTCGACCAGGCTGTCGCCCGGCTCGGTGACCTCGCGCGCTCCGACGAGGGTGCCGTCGCGCTCGGCGAGCTCCTCGCCGACACCGCCGACCCCGACCTCGCCCTGCTCGGCATGGTCCGCCTCGCCGAGGTCGCCGACGGCGAGCTCAGCGGTCGGCTCCGTGACGTCGTCGTCGACGACCGCGAGCGCCCCTGCGGCCCCGGCGGCGGGTCGAGCGGGCCCGGCGACGACGACGGCGCGGGGCCGCTGCGCCGGCTCGCGCGCGTCCTCGGCGCGAGCCGCGCGCTCGCCGACCACGTGGTCCGCCACCCGGACAGCTGGCGCCTGGCAGCCGTCGACGGGCTCGCCACGAGCGCGCAGGAGCGGCGCATGCTCCTGCTCGAGGCGGTGCGGGACCGCACCGGCGACGAGGCCCGCGACCGGCTCAAGGCCGCCTACCGGGACCAGCTGCTCGCGGTCGCGGCGACAGACCTGTGCGCCGCGGACGCCACCGCGGCACTGCCCCGGGTGGGGGAGGCGCTCGCCGACCTCGCCGACGCGGCCCTCGTGGCCGCGCACGACCTCGCCTCCCGCGAGGTCCCGCGCGCGGACCGGGTGCGCCTCGCCGTGGTCGCGCTCGGCAAGACCGGCGCGCGCGAGCTCAACTACATCAGCGACGTCGACGTCCTCTACGTGTGCGAGCCGGCCGAGGCCGCCGACGGGGCGGAGGCGCTCGACGACTCCCAGGCGCAGACCGTCGGCTCCCGGCTGGCCGCCGCCATCGGGCAGGTGTGCGGGGGCGTCACCGCGGAGGGGTCGCTGTGGCAGGTCGACGCCGCCCTGCGCCCCGAGGGCAAGGCCGGCCCGCTCACGCGGTCCGTGGCCAGCCACGTCGCCTACTACGAGCGGTGGGCGGAGCCCTGGGAGTTCCAGGCGATGCTCAAGGCGCGCGTCGCGGCGGGCGACGCGGAGGTCGGCGAGCGCTGGCGCGAGGCCGTGTGGCCGATGGTGTGGCAGGTGACGGAGCGGGAGGGGTTCGTCGAGGCCTCCCGCGCGATGCGGCAGCGCGTCGTCGAGCACATCCCCGCGAAGGAGGCCGACCGGCAGCTCAAGCTGGGCCGGGGCGGGCTGCGCGACGTCGAGTTCTCCGTGCAGATGCTCCAGCTCGTCCACGGCCGCACCGACTCCCGCCTGCGGGCCGCGGGCACGCTCGTCGCGCTGGAGGCGCTCACCGCCCACGGCTACGTCGGGCGGGACGACGGCGCGGAGCTCGACCGCGCCTACCGGTTCCTGCGGGTGCTCGAGCACCGGCTGCAGCTGCAGCGCCTCGCCCGCACCCACGTGCTGCCGGACCGTCCGGACGGGTGGCGGCGCCTCGCGCGGCTCGTGCTGCGGCCGGGGGCGGACGCCGACGACCTGCGCGCCCGCTGGCGCGAGGTGAACCGGGCCGTGGCGCGGCTGCACGAGAAGCTGTTCTACCGCCCGCTGCTCACCGCGATCGCGTCGCTGTCCACCGACGAGGTCCGCCTCACGAGCGCCGCCGCCGCGAGCCGGCTCGAGGCGCTCGGGTACCGCGACCCCAAGGGCGCGCTGCGCCACATGGAGGCCCTGACGGGCGGGGTGAGCCGGCGCGCCGCCATCCAGCGCACCCTGCTGCCGGCCATGCTCGGCATGTTCGGCGACGCCGCCGACCCCGACGCGGGGCTGCTCGCCTTCCGCCGCATCTCCGACGAGCTCGGCACCACGCACTGGTACCTCAAGATGCTGCGCGACTCCGCGGGCGCCGCGGAGCGCTTCGCGGCGGTCCTCGCCTCGGGTCGGCTGGTCGCGCAGCTCATGGAGCGCTCGCCCGGCACGACGGCGCTGCTGGACTCCGACGAGCGGCTGCGCCCTCCGACGGAGGACTCGCTGCGCGCGGAGGTGCTCGCGGTCGCCCGGCGCCACGCCGACGCCGAGGAGGCCGTCACGGCGGTGCGGGCCGTGCGGCGCCGGGAGATCGTCCGCACCGGGGTCGGGGACATCGTCGGGCTGCTCGACGGCGACGCCGTCGGCCGGGCGCTCGCCACCAGCACCGCCGTGGCGGTCGAGGTCGCCGTCCTCGTGGCGGCCCGCGGCTGGCTGCAGCAGCGCGGGGAGGCCGGCGCGGACGACCCGCTCGAGGACGTCCTCGACCGGCTGCCCACCCGTCTGCTCGTCGTCAGCCTCGGCCGCCTCGCCGGGCACGAGAGCAGCTACGGCAGCGACGCCGACGTGGTCGCCGTGCACGAGCCGCGCGAGGGCGTCGAGCTCGAGGCCGCGACCACCGCCGCCCGCGACGTGGTGACACGCGCACGGCAGCTGCTGCGCTCCCCGAGCGGGGAGCCCGCGGTCGAGCTCGACGCCGGGCTGCGGCCCGAGGGCCGCCAGGGCGAGCTCGTCCGCACGATCGACGCCGTGCGGTCGTACTACGGGCGCTGGTCGGTGCCCTCGGAGCACCAGGCGCTGCTGCGGGCGGTCCCGCTCGTCGGCGACACCGGTCTCGCCGGGCGCTTCCAGGAGGTCGTCGACCCCCTGCGGTACCCGCCGGGCGGGCCGAGCGCCGAGGCCGTCATGGAGATCCGGCGCATCAAGGCGCGCGTCGAGGCGGAGCGGCTGCCGCGCGGCACCGACGCGCGCCGGCACGTGAAGCTGGGTCGCGGCGGCCTCGCCGACGTGGAGTGGACCGTCCAGCTGCTGCAGCTGCAGCACGCCCACGAGGTGGCGGCGCTGCGCACCGCGTCGACGACCGGCGCCCTGTACGCCGCCCGCGACGCCGGCCTCGTCGGCGCCGACGACGCGGGGACGCTGGAGGTCGCGTGGCGCACCGCGTCGCGCCTGCGCGACGCGCTCACGCTGTGGCGGGGCCGACCGACCGACGTCCTGCCGACGGACCGCCGCGACCTCGACGGCACCGCTCGGCTCATGGGCTACGGCCCCGGCGAGGCCTCGCACCTGGAGGACGACTGGCTGCGCACCGCGCGCCACGCCCGCACGGTGGTGGAGCGGGTCTTCTTCGGCTGGCAGTAGCGGCTCAGACCGCGGCGGGGCTGTCCGCGCGGGTCTGCTGCGGCACGAGCGCGGCCGGCTCGACGGCCGGGGCCGCCGCGACGGGCTCATCGCGCCCGGTGGCGTAGGTCTCGTCGAGCAGGTCCGCCGGGACCGCGCGGCCCCAGAACCAGCCCTGCCCGTAACCGACCCGCAGGTCGTGCAGGGCCGCGGCGTCCTCGGCCACCTCGACGCCCTCGGCGACGACCACGGCACCGAGACCGGCGGCGAAGTCGACGAGGGAGCGCACGAGACTGCGCAGCACCGGCTCGCGGGAGACCCCGTCGACGATGCTGCGGTCGAGCTTGATGACGTCGGGCTCGGTGACGACGATGTGACGCAGCGAGGAGAAGCCGGCGCCCACGTCGTCGACCGCCAGCCGCATGCCGCGCCGGCGCAGGGGGCGCAGCGCCGCCCGCAGGGCGTCGTAGTCCTCCACGGCGTCGTGCTCGGACAGCTCCAGCAGCACCCGCTCGACCGGCATGCCCTCGAGCAGCGCGAGCAGCTCGGGGGTGAGCAGCGTCGCCGGGGACACGTTCATCGACACGTAGCCGGGCACGGCCGCCAGGTGCGCGGCGGCGCGCTGCAGCGCGAGCAGCTCCAGGTGGTGCCCGCGCCCCACGCCGTGCGCCTGTGCGAAGACGACGTCGGGGGTGAGCTGCCACTCCGCCGGGAACCGGCTGAGCGCCTCCGCCCCGACCCGCCGGCCGGTCGCGATGTCGACGATCGGCTGCAGGAGCACGCGCGGGCCGCCGGCACGCTCCACCGGCTCCAGCCGTGTGAGCACGTCGTCGCGCTGCTGCTGCGCGCGCATCTCCGGCTCGACGATGAGGGCGGCGGCGCGGGCGAGCACGTCGAGCAGCGTGCGGTCGCGGGCGAGCAGGTCCGGGCGGCGGCTGAGGCCGGCGGCGCAGAACGTGCCGTACAGCGAGCCGTCGCTGAGGTGGACCGGCACGGTCAGGTAGCTGCGGATGTGGGGGATCTTCGTCGCGGGCAGGCCCCGCGCGGCGGGCTCGGCGAGGACGTCGGGCATGACGGCCGGCAGCTCGCCGTCCAGCACGCGCTGGCACAGGCTCGTGGCCTGCACCTGGGTCACCTTCTCGCGGAACAGCACCGGCACGTCGGACTCGACGACCTCGAGGGTCTGGGTCGTGCCGTCGAGCCGCGACAGGAACGCCACCGGCAGGCGGAGGCTCTCCTTGGCGGTCCGGAGGAGGTCCGCGACCTGGTCCTCCGCCGGCGTGCGGCGTCTGCTCACGGGGTGCTCATCGGCACGGCCGCGCCGCCACTGGACGGCAGCGGCGTGGGCCGGGCGGGTTCACCCGCCCGGCCCACGCCTGTCGGGGGCTCCGGTCAGGGCAGCAGGCGCTGCCCGTCGCGCACGAGCCACCACGACTCGTCGGCGAAGTCGGCCGGGTCGATGACCCCGCGCGCCTGCGCCCACTCGATGAGGAGCTGACGGATCTCCTGCTGCTCGTTGTAGACGACCGGGGCCGTCGAGACGTGCGGGAAGTTGCCGCCACCGGAGCGTCGGTAGTTGTTCACCGCCACCACGAACACGTCGTCGTCGGCCACCGGGGTGCCGTCGGGGTGGACGAGGCGCGTGACGCGCTGCCCGGCCGGACGGCTCACGTCGAGGTCGTACTCGACGCCCGCGAGCTGGTCGTAGTTGTAGTCCGGCGTGCCACCCGCGTTGGTGATCGACTCCGGGTCGACGTCACCGGTGGCCGGCACCTGCTCGAAGTACCTGGCGGAGTACTCCAGGTAGTCCCGCAGCTGCGCGCCCGTCATCTCGACCGCCTCGAGCGTGTTGTCGTAGATGTACAGCCCCGCGATGTCGCGGATCGTCACCTCGCCGGCGGGGAACACGGCCTCGCGGCTGAACGGCGCGGCGATAGACAGCACCGGGGTGTCGGCGTACGGGGTGCCCTCCAGCGCGGCCTCGACGGTCTCGGTCTGCACCTGCTGGATGAAGTCGAGGATCGCGGTGTCCTCGTAGCGGCTCGTGACCGCGGACAGCTCCTCGCTCGAGGTCGCGACGACCTGGTTGACGTACTCCACGGCCGTCGAGTGGTACTCGTCGGTGGCCGCGAGGACCGCGGGGTGCTCGGGGTAGTCCTTCGTGCGGATCGCGGTCGCGTCCTTCGCGACGACGTCCCAGCGGCCGCGGACCTTCTCCAGCGAGATGTCGACCCGGGACACGGTCGCGCCCCAGCGGTACGGCTGCGTGAGGAGGACCTCCTCGCCGGTCACCTCGTTGACCACGACCTGCGACGGCGCGTCGCGGTGGGTGTGCCCGACGACCATCATGTCGATGCCGGGCACCGTGCGGGCGACCACGTCGGACGGGTTCTCCGGCGGCAGCTCCGGGCCGTACGACGAGCCCCCGCCGACCCCGGCGTGGGACAGGACGACGACGACGTCGGCGCGCGCGTCGACGACGGGGACCCACTCGCGGGCCGTCTCGACCATGTCGCGGAACTCGACCCGGCCCTCGACGTTGCCCTTGTCCCAGATGGCCGAGCCGGGCGTGGTGAGGCCGATGATGCCGACCGTGACCGGCTTGTGGCCCCGAACCGACACCCGCTTCAAGGTGTACGGCGCGTGGTACGGCTCGCCGGTCTCCGCGTCGACGACGTTGGCGCCGAGCACCGGGTGCTCGACGTCGTCCTCGTACGCCTGCAGCAGGTCGAGGCCGTAGTTGTACTCGTGGTTGCCCACCACCTGGGCGTCGTAGCCGATCGCGTCGTACGCCGCCGCCATCGGGTGCTCGAGACCGGTCTCGGTCACCGGCTGCTGCTTGGCGTAGAAGTACGTGAGCGGCGTGCCCTGGAGGAAGTCGCCGTTGTCGACGACGAGGACGCGGTCCTCGCCCTGCTCCGCGCGGACCGACTCCACGACCGAGGCGACCCGGGCGAGGCCCGTCGCGTCGCCGGAGCGCTCGGAGTACGGGGCGTTGCGGAAGTAGTCCCAGTCCTGCACGCGCCCGTGCAGGTCGGTCGTGGCGAGCACGGTGAGCTCGAGCTGGTCCGGGGTGGCCCGCCCGGGTCCGCCCGGTGCGGCGGCGGCCGTGGTGGTCGCGGCCGTGGCGACGGTGCCGACGGCCAGGGCGACGGCCAGGGCCGTCGGGAGTGCTGTGCGACGCATGCGCGTCCCCTCGTGAGGTGTCGGAGATGGGGGGAGTGACGGTTCGGTCCGGGTTCGTCCGGTCCGCGCGGAAGCGTAGGCGACGTGCCGGACACAACGGCCGCCCCTCGGTGACGAGCGGATGACCGTCGGGTGACGTCTCGGTAGCGTCGCGACAGTGAGGTCTGAGCTGCTGCAGGTACGGACGGGGTCGCGCGTCGTCACCGACCTGACCGACGAGGTCGTCCGGTTCTGCCGGGCCGGGGACGAGTCGGACGGGCTGGTCCACGTCTTCGTGCCGCACGCGACGGCAGGCGTCGCGGTGATCGAGACCGGCGCGGGCAGCGAGCCGGACCTCGAGCGGGCGCTGGAGCTCCTGCTGCCCCGCGACGACGGCTGGGTGCACCGCCACGGCTCACCCGGCCACGGCCGCGACCACGTGCTCCCCGCCTTCGTCGCGCCGTCGCTGTCGGTCCCGGTCCTGGGCGGCCGGCCGCAGCTCGGCACGTGGCAGAGCGTCGTGCTCGTCGACACCAACGCCGACAACCCCGACCGTCGGGTGCGCCTCAGCTTCCTGGCCGGTTGACGTCGCACCGCGCGTACGTCTGCGTTCGTGTGGACGTGCGGCGCGTGTGTCTGCGTTCCTGTCGACGGACGGCGCGTGCGTCTGCGTTCGTGTCGACGTGCGGCGCGTACGTCTGCGTTCCTGTCGACGTACGGCGCGTGTGTCTGCGTTCGTGTCGACGTGCGGCGCGTACGTCTGCGTTCCTGTCGACGGACGCCACGTGTGTCTGCGTTCTTGTCTCGGTCGAACACGTGTACGACGCCTGTGCCATCCTGGCGGCATGTCCGGAGGCCTCGACCGACGCGGCCCGCGGCCGTCCCGGTCGCTGGCCAGCCGGACGGGCGCCGACGCCCCGGCGCCACCCCACGTGGCTGCGGAACGGGTCGAGGCGCCGCGGGCCGCGCAGGAGGTGCGCCCTGTCCGGCACTGCTGGGTCGTCGACCCGAGCGGCGCCCGCGCACCCGGCCTGCTCGTGGAGTGGCGCCGCTCGGTCGGGTGGGAGGGCCGGGTGGCGTACGTCGTCGACGACCAGGGGGAGCCGACGCTCGTGGAGGCGTGGGTGCCGGCCGAGCAGCTCGAGCGCCGGGCAGGCCCGTGAGGACGAAGGTCCCGGTACCTCAGCCGCCGCCGGAACGACCATGGGCTATCGGACCGGACGGGGCGACCGTGCCGGCCGTTCTCGTCGCGGAGGTGGGCTCGGTGCGCGCCATGGTGGTCTACGAGTCGATGTTCGGGTGCACGGAGCACGTGGCGGAGGCGGTCGCCGAGGGCCTGCGTGAGGGCGGTCTCGCCGACGGCCCACCCGAGGAGGGCGTCCTCGTCGTCGAGGTGGGGCACGCCCCGCCGCTGGACGCGGTGGACACCGAGCTGCTCGTGGTGGGCGGGCCGACCCACGCGTTTGGCATGAGCTTGGCCGGCACGCGCGCGGACGCCGCGCGCCAGGGACCCGTCGTCTCCACCGGCCCGGGGATCCGCGAGTGGCTCGGGAGCGGGGAGCTGCGCACGGGCACGCGTGTGGCCGCGTTCGACACGCACGTCCGCCACCCGGACCTGCCGGGGCACGCCTCGCACGCGGCGTCGAGGCGGCTGCGCCGGCTCGGCGGCTCGGTCGTCGCTCACCCGCACTCCTTCGCGGTCGAGGGCACGGTGGGCCCGCTGTCCGACGGCGAGCTGGGCCGGGCCCGGGAGTGGGGGCGCTCCCTGGCCGCGACGGTCCCCGTGCAGCGCTGAGGCCCGCTGGCCGGCTCGAGCGGCGCTCGGGTCCGTGGGTCCCGGACGCGAACCGCTCCTGACGGGCGCGGGTCGGGGGGGCTCAGCCGTCGGCGAGGCGCACCTCGTCGCCGACCGCGACCTCACCGGGGGTCACGACGTCGAGCACGACGCCGGCCTCGCCGTCGGCCACGTCGGTGACGGTGCGCAGCAGGTCCGGGTCGGCGTCCAGACGGTCCTGGGCGCTCGTCACCATGACGCACCGGGGCATGGGCTCGCGCACCTGCACGACGAGGTCGACGCCGACCGCGAGGCGGCGCCCCACCCAGCCCGGCTCGACGAGGCCGCTGCCCGGGGTGTCGAGGAGCAGGTTCGGCCGCAGGTGGCGGGCGTCGACCGGGGCGCCGTGCGCCGCGTCGAGGTGCCGGAGCGTCGAGGTGGTGACCAGGTGCACCGGACCCTCGTCGGCGTGCGGCACGTCGTCCTCCACCGCGAGCCGCACGTCGCGCCCCGCGTACGCCGACAGCGCCGCGTGCACGGCAGGGTCGTCGCCGCGGAGCCGGCGACCGTCCGGGAACCGCAGCACCGGCACGTCGCCGTCGTAGCTGCTCACGAGGGCGAGCAGGCCCTCGGTGCGGCGGAAGCGTCGTGTCGTCTTGCCGCTGCCGAGCCGGCCGTCGCCGTCGCCGTCGCGGACCGCCCACAGCCGGTCGCCGTCGAGGCCGCGGGCCGAGACGTGGACGCGGGTCACGTGCTCGCCCGCCGACGTCGACTTCACCGGGTAGCGCCACAACGCGGCGACCGTCCCCACCACGTCACCGGTCGCAGTAACAGTCACAGTGCGAACCTATCCCCGGCGGCCTCACGGACAGAGACGCGGACAGGGACGCGGACGGGAACACGGACGTCGCTGCGGCCGAGGCTCGACCCCGGTCCGCGTGCGCGGGACCGGCGGGGTTCCCTACGCTCGGGCCCCGTGACGGACCGGGTGACGGGTACGACGGAGCCCGCGGACCAGCCGGACGGACCGGGTGACGGCGAGCGGAGGGCCCTGGCGGCGGCGGCCGCGCTCGGGCTGCGCTACCGCGTCGTCCGCCACGGCCCGGTCCGCTCCCTCGCCGAGGCCGCCGAGGCGCGCGGCGTGACGCCTGCGGCGGTGGTCAAGACGCTGGTCGTCCGGCGGGGCGACGACGACTTCCTGCTCGTGCTGGTGCCCGGCGACCGGGAGATCTCGTGGCCGGACCTGCGCGGCCTGCTCGGCGTCAACCGGCTGTCGATGCCGGACGCCGCCGCCGCGCGGGACGCGACCGGCTACGAGCGCGGCACCATCACGCCGCTGGGGTCGCTGCGGGCGTGGCCGGTCGTCGCGGACGCCTCGCTCACCGGGGCCGGTGAGGTCTCGATCGGTGCGGGCGCCCACGGGGTCGCGGTCGTCGTCGACGCCGACGAGCTGCTCGAGGCGGTCGACGCCCGGGTCGCCGACGTCACCACGGGCCCGGACTCGCCGGGCACCTGACGGCACGGTCGGCCGCAGCGCGGAACGGCGCCGGGCCGAGCCACGGACGGGGCCTCCCAACGGTGTCAGGCGCTGGGCGAGGGACCGGTGACGACCTGGTTGGCCGGGTCGCGGGACCACTCGGAGAACGAGCCCGGCCACAGCCTGCCCGGCGGCAGCCCGGCGTGCTCACGGGCCACGAGGAGCAGGCACGCGGTGACCCCGGACCCGCACGAGGCGACGACGTCGGCGTCGGCGCCGGCGCCGACACCCGTGAACGCGGCGGCGAGTCGCTCGACCGGCAGCAGCCGACCGTCGTCGTCGAGCAGGTCCGTCGCGGGCAGGTTCCGGGCGCCGGGGACGTGACCGGCGCGCGGGTCCACGGGCTCGACGTCACCGCGGTACCGCTCGGATGCCCGGGCGTCGAGCAGCACGGTGCCGCTGCCGGCGGCGGCCGCGGCGTCGGCGACGGCCGCCGGCGGCCACGGCCTCACCTGCGGTGCCGTGCGGGCCCGTTCGACGGACCCCGACTGCAGCGGTCCGGTCCACGAACGCAGCCCGCCGTCCAGCAGCGCCGCCGAGCGGCCGGTGACCCGCAGCAGCCAGACGAGCCGGGCGGCCACCGCCCCGCCGGCGTCGTCGTAGGCGACGACGTGGTCGTCGTCGCCGATCCCGGCCGCGGCGAGGCCCTCGGTGAAGGTCCCGGGGTCCGGCAGCGGGTGCCGGCCGCCGCCGCCGGCGGGCGCGGCGAGCCAGCGGTCGAGGTCGAGGAACACGGCTCCCGGCAGGTGGCCCGCTGCGTGGGCGTCGGCGCCGGAGCGCCCGTCCAGGTACCAGCGCACGTCGACGAGGACGGGCGGCGGCTCGACGCCGGCCAGGTCGCCGGGCCCGACGACGGGCGGGAGCCGGGACCCCGACGGGTCACCGGCTCCGCCGCCGTGCGCGCTGGGGGTCACTGCCGGTAGTGCTCCACGACCTGCTCCGAGCGCGTCTCGGCCCGGTCGGGGTCCTCACCGGCCGAGCGCAGGGCGCGGCGCTGTCGCAGCAGGTCCCAGCACCGGTCGAGGGCGACCTCGAGGCGCTGCACCTCCTGCCGCTCCTGCTCCGGGGTGAGCTCGTCGCGCTGCGCGGCCTCGCGGGTGCGGTGCTCGTCGTCGACGATGCGGTGGATCTCGGCGAGGATCTCCTCGTCCCGCACGGTGCCTCCTACGCCCCTCGGCCGGTCTGCTGCTGCAGCTCGTCGATCATCTGCGACGCCTGTCCCTTGGTGATGTCGTCGGGCACGTCGCGGCCGGCCTCGCGGGCCAGCGTGTGCAGGTAGGACAGCTGGGGCCCGGTGGCCGGCTCGTCGCCGGTCGCCCAGTCCTCGACGGGCTTCTCGGCCCCGCTCGGGGTTCCGTCGTTGCCGTTGTCGGTGGGTGCGTCGGTCATGCAGCAGACGGTAGGCGGCACCTCGGACACCCGCCCGCTGTAGCGTGCGGCGGGCGCCCGCCGGTCGCGCGGGCCGGAGAGGGGCGTGCCGCGTGCTCGTGCAGCTGATCGGCGGCGGGTGGCGCGACGACGCACGCGACGCGGTCTGGGGCCCGTTCCTCGAGGCGGGGGGCCGGCGGCCGACCGTCGCGTGCGTCGTGCTCGACGAAGGGGACGGCCCCGCGCAGTTCGCCCGCTGGGAGACGGTCCTGCGCGCCACCGGCGCCTGCGAGCCGGTGCCCGTGCTCGTGCCCGAGGGCGGCCGGCTCGACGTCGCCGCGCTCGCCGACGCCGACGCGCTGCTGGTGTGCGGTGGCCTCACGCCCGCCTACGCCGCCGCGCTGGCGCCCGCCGCTGCGGGCGTCCGCGACTGGCTCGCGGACCACGACCGGCCGTACGCGGGCTTCTCCGCCGGTGCCGCCGTCGCCGCCGACCGCGCCCTCGTCGGCGGCTGGCGGGAGGGCGGGGTGCCGGTCTGCCCGGAGGACGCGTCGGAGGACCTCGACCACGTGTCGGTCGTCGACGGCCTCGGGCTCGTCCCGTTCGGGATCGACGTGCACGCGGGGGCCTGGGGGACGCTCGGCCGGGCGGTCGCGGCGGTCACCGCGGGGCACCTCGACCGGGTGCTGGCCGTGGACGAGGACACCGCCGTCACCGTGGTCGACGGCACGGCGACGGTCGTGGGACGCGGGGCGGTGTGGTGGGTGACGCGACGCCCGGGCCGCGACGGGAGCGACGCGAGCGGCGGGACGGACCGTCACGACGTCGGCGTGGTGCGGCTGGTCACGGGGGAGCGCGTCCCGCTCGACCTGTCCTGAGCGGGTCGACGGCGTCAGAGTCCCGCGGCGCGCCCGAGCAGCCGCTCGTGCTGCAGCAGCACCGCGTGCGTCCGCAGGACGGCCGCGGCGGCTGCCCTCGCGTCGCCCACCGGGGTGCGCGTCGGGTCGGGCAGCGCCGTCCAGCCGGCGTCCGCGGCGCGGCGGCGCAGCCGTGCCACCTCCTGCCACGCCCGCGCGGTCGCGGCGGGGGAGGTGCCGCGCTCGGCCGTCGCGACGCTCCACCCGCGCAGCGCGGCGAGGGCCGCGGGCACGGCCGGGGCGTCGGGCTCGGCCCCGTCGGGCTCGGCCCCGTCGGCCCCGTCGGCCCCGCGAGCGCGTGGCGTCGGGCCCGGAGCGTCACCCGACGGGCCAGACCGTCCCGACGGTCGGCTCGGCGAGCCGGAGGTGGGCAGGTGCACGGACTCGACGTCGCCGCCCGGCCCGGGCCACGTGGAGACCGGCTCGAGGACCGCGGTCCCGGCGCGGCTGCGCACCCGGGCCCACACGAGGGTCCCGGTCGCCAGGGAGGCACCGACCGCCTCGAGGTGACGGACCGCCGCCGCCCCGTACGGTCCCCACGCCACCTCGGCGCCGAGCACGTCGCCGTCGGCGTCGGCCAGCGGCCACACGAGCACCTGGCGGGCCGGGTCGAACGCCGGCGCGCCGGCGTCGGCGGGCCGCACCAGCACGACCTGCTGCTCGGCGGCGGGGTCCGCGAGCAGGGTCGCGCGGGGTGACCCAGCGCGGAGGTCGGCCCACCGCTCGCAGGGCTCGAGGGCGAGGGCGGCCAGGTCGGCCGGGGCCGGCAGGGCGGCCGCGACGGTCGACTCGACCGCGGACAGCCGGCCGTCGTCGGACAGGCGCGCCCCGGTGAGGCGCAGCAGCCGGCCGGCGCCCGCGGCGGGGGAGACGAGACCGGTCCACGGTCCGGGCTGGGTCCAGCGCTCGCGCGGGTCGAAGCCGCGCAACGTCTCCGGGCGGGCGTCGGTGCACGAGAGCACCTGCCGTCGGGCCGGCGACCACCAGTAGGTGGTGAGGCCGACGAAGCCGGTGGCGGAGCGCCACGGGACGCCGCCGACGCCGAGGACGTCGAGCCGGTCGACCTCGACGAAACGCCCCCGGGCGCGGCCGGTGAGCGTGACGGGCACGTCCGGCCCGCCGTCACGCGCCGCCTGCTCGGCGACCACCAGCGCCGCGACGAGGGCGTGACCGGTCGCGAGGGTGTCGAGCAGCCGAGCGCTGTCCGCGGCGGCGTGCCGCCGCAGCTGGGAGCCCACCTGGTCCGCGACGGCCCGCAGCACCCGGGACAACCGGTGGTACCCGGCCGTCTGCGTCCAGACGGCGAGGGTCTCGGCCCGTTCGCGGACGTCGTCGTCCACGTGGGCGAGACCGAGCGCCACGCAGTCGAGCAGGAGGTCGCCGGCTGCGCTCCGGGCCCGCTCGCGCGCCTCCACCTCGCCCCGGCCGGCCGCGTCGTCCTCGGGGCCGCCGCGGTGCGCGACCGGGGCGGGCGGCGGCGGCACGTCGGCGCCGGTGGCCCGCCGTACCGCGAGCAGCGCCGCGACGCGCGACCGGGCCGCCTGCCCCCCGGCGGGGGAGACGACGGCCTCCTGCCAGGGCCCGCCGAGCCACCGCAGCGTCGCCCGGGGCCGCAGCAGCGACACGGTCACCGACCCGTCGGGGTCGGAACGGACCCGGACGTCCGCGGCGAGGTCGAGGTCGACGACGGCGTCGTGGGCCCACCGGTAGCCGGGGCGCCCTGCGTGGGCGAGGAGGTCCTCGACCGGCACCGCCGCCAGGTGACCGAGCGGGTCGGGAGCGGCGGTAGGGGCGCGGCCGGTCCCGCCCGACGAGGGGGCGCCGGGCCGCGCCGACGACTCGCCGGCGGTCACCGTGCGGGCGTGCAGCGCGAGGACGAGCACGTGCTGGCACGTGCCCGCGGCGGGGCACGAGCACGTGGCCGCGGCGGGCCCGGCGACACCCACGACGACCTCGTGCCCGTCGACCTCCGCCCGCAGCACGGAGCCGTCCTCCAGCACCTGCGGCTGCGAGCGAGCCAGGTCCTTGCGGGCACGGCGCAGCAGACCGGCGCTGGCGAGGACCTCCAGCGCCTCGTCGTCGAGCCGGGCCAGGGTGGCCGCGGCCCTGGTCCCGCTCACGACACGACCTCCGCGAGCCAGCGGGCGAGGGCGTCCGGCGTCAGCGCCGCGATGCGCATGCCACGGGCGGCGAGGCGACCCGCGACGGTGCGGTCGTGCGCGGGCTCCGCCCGACCGTCCAGGGCCGCCAGGCCGATCATCGTGACCCGCGCCTCCGCGAGCCGGGCGACGGCGGCCTCGAGCCGGCCGACGGGGCCGCCCTCGCAGAAGTCCGTCACGAGGACCAGCACCGTCCGGGTCGGGTTCTCCACCAGCCCCTCGCAGTACGTGACCGCGGCGGCGATGTCGGTGCCGCCGCCCAGCTGCACCGACAGGAGGACCTCGACCGGGTCCTCCACCCGGTCGGACAGGTCGACGACGGCGGTGTCGAAGACGACGAGGCGCACCCGCAGCGACGGCAGCCCGGCGAGGATGCCCGCCATGACGGCGCTGTGGATGACCGAGGAGGCCATGGAACCGGACTGGTCGACGCACAGCACGACGTCCCACGGCAGGCGCCGGGCGTTCCGGGCGAAGAACAGCGGCCGCTCGACGGGCAGGCGCCGGTTCTCCGCGTCCCAGCGGTGCAGGTTCGCGCGGATCGTGCCGTGCACGTCGAAGGTCGCGGCGCTCGGCAGCACCGTGTGGCTCGTCCGGCTCGCGCGACCCGTGAGGGCGCGCCGCACCTCGCTCTGCAGCCGCTGTCGGACCTCCTCCACCACGTGCTCGACGACCCGGCGCACGAGGTGCAGGACGTCCGGCGACAGGTGCCCGCGCAGCGCGAGCAGCGTCTCGAGCAGCTCCTGGCTCGGCTCGAGGCGCTCCAGGGTGGTCGGGTCGGTGACGAGCTCGGTGAGCCCGTAGCGCTGCAGGGCGTCGGCCTCGACGACCTCGGCGGTGCGCTGCGGGAAGAGCTGGCGCACCTCGTCCAGCCACGCCACCACCGTGGGGGCGGAGCCGCCGAGCGACCCGGTGCGCGGCCCGTCCTCCTCGGCGCCGCCCTCACCGCGTGCACCGCGGCCGTGCAGCTCGCGGCCGTACAGCGCGTGCAGGGCCGCGTCGAGGCGCTCCGCCGTCGACGCGGCCGCGAGGCGCGGCAGCCGCTGGTCCGCGTACGGGCCGAGGACGAGCCGCCAGCGCTGCAGCGTCCGCTCGACCTCGGCGTCGGCCTCCGCCGGCCCCCGGGCACCGACCCGGGCGGGTCCGGCGTCGCTCACCGCGTCCACCCCGCGAGGCCGTGCGCGTCGAGGGCGGCGACGACGTCGGCGCTCAGCGCGGCCGCGCCGGCCGCCTCCTCGGCGGTGACCTCGCGGACGACCGACACGTCCAGGCGGGCGCGACCGTGCCGGGCCGCGACCGCCTCGGCGACGCGGTCGGTCTCGCGCGGCGTAAGCCCGGTGAAGGCGAGCCGCAGCCGGGGCAGCGCCGCGACGAACGTGACGTCGTCCCACTCGGCGAGCCGGTCGTCGACGGCCCGGACCACGTCGTCGTCCTGCCAGGCCGCCTCACGCGCGGTGCGGAGGACGCCCACCAGGTACGACGCCGCGGCGGCGGGGTCGCCGGCCCCGGCGAGGCGCCCGGCCAGCCGCGCCCCCAGGGCCCCCGGGGCCAGGCGCCCCGCGGCGTGCAGGAGACCTGTCGCGGCACCGGCCAGCAGCGGCTGCGCCACGGCGTCCGCCGCCGCGGCCACGACCTGCCACAGCACGTCCTCGTCGAGGGCCGTCGCCGCCTCGGGCTCCAGCAGCAGGCCCCGCAGCCGCACCAGCCCGTCGGCGGTCTCCTCCTCGGCCGCGGTGTCCGCGGGCTCCTCGGCGGCCAGACCGCGCGCGAGGTAGAGGGCGCGCGAGCCGGCGGCCCGCACGAGCGCTTGCAGGTCGGGCACGCGGTCGGCCTCCAGCGGCTCCCGGGCCCGCAGCAGCACCGCGAGGGTGGCGGTGGCCCGGGCCACCGACGCGAACGACGGGTCGGCCGCGAGCGCGGCGGTCACGTGCGCGCGCACGTCGGGCACCGCGTCGTGCAGGCCGAGCACGCACGCGTGCACGAGCGTCCGGGCCCCGCGCAGCGCGTCGGGTGCCTGTTCGGCGACGGTCTCCGTGACGTGCTCCTCGAAGCGGGCCCGGACGGCGTCGGCGAGCGTCGAGCCGTATGCGGACCGCTCGACCAGCGCGGCCTCCGTCGCCGCGCCCCACGCGTACTCCCACCGCTCGCGCACGCGGTGCAGGTCGACGTCGTGCACGAAGTCGGGGCCCGCCTGGCGGACGGCGAACGGGACGCCGAGGAAGCCCAGCGCGTGCAGGAAGCGGCTCGTCCGGCGGTGGTCGGGGCGGCGGTACACGTCGAGGTCCGCGCGCCGGCGCTCGACGTCGTCGACGTGCAGGCGCAGCGCGCGGGCCCGCGCCTCGGTGTCGGCGAGCAGCGGCGGCCTGCCCGCCCCGGGTGGCACCCGGCCCAGGTCGTCGCCGACGAGCACCGAGCGCAGGGCGGCGAGCACGCCGGCGCCGTCGGTGTCGACGTCGCCAGAGACGAAGGCGCTGCCGCACGCGTCGACGACGTCCTCGCGGACCGGTCCGGCGCGCCCCCGCAGCGCCGCGAGGCCGAGCGCCTGCTCGTAGCCCGCCTGCACGAGCGGCAGCGGCACGGTGCGACGGGACTGCCGCTGCGCGAGGTCGGCGACGTCCTGGAGGACGTCGAGGGCGACCGCGCGCCGCGCGGCGCCCGCGTCGGCCCCCTCCTGCACCGCACGCCACACGCGGCGGTGCCAGGCCGGCGACGTCATGCCGGCGGCGTACCCCTGGAGGCGGTCGAGGCGGTCGCTGGAGTAGCGGACGAGGGCGTGCCCGCCCACGACGTCCGCGGGCACGGTCACGGCCGGTCGCGCGAGCGCGCCGCCGCGGACGGCGGCCACGAGCCCGGGCAGCACGACGCCGTGGAAGCCGCCGACCACCGCGAGGACGGGGCCGTCGCCGGGTCGGTCGAGCGCCTGCGCGACGTGCCACGCCATCTCCGCCTCCCGCGCGAGCGTGCCATCGCGCTCCAGCGCGGCGCCGTCGCTGTCGGTGCGCGCGAGCAGGCAGTAGGCGACGACCCGCTCGACGTGCTGGCGGAGGTCGAGGTGCGGGGCGTCGACCTCGAAGAGGTGCTCCCACAGCTCCTCGTGGTCGCGGCAGCCGAGCCGGGCGGCCAGCGCCGACAGCGAGCGGCTGTGACGCAGGTGCCGCTCGTCCTGCAGCGGTCCGGTCCGCCCCTCCGACGCGCGCGGGCCGGTGCCGTGCCGCCCCGCGCGCTCGTCGACGGGCGCGGGTGCCTCACCGCGGCCCGCTCGGTCGAGGAGCCACTGCTCGGTCGGGTCGAGGTCGACGAAGCGGACGTCGCTGCCCAGCGCCGCACCCGCCCGCACGGCGACGAGCTCGGGGCTGTGCTCGCAGAACGGGTGGTAGGCGCCGTGCCGGGTCACGCCGTCGGGGGCGGCCGCCCACGCGTACACCGCCACGGGAGGCACCGTGGCGGGGTCGGTGAGCAGCGGGACGAGGCCCGTGAAGGACCGCGGCCCCTCGACGAGGACCGCCCTCGGTCGCAGCCGCTCCACCGCGCGGCCCACCTGCAGGGCGCACCCCGGGCTGTGGTGCCGCACCGGGACGACGACGAGGTCCTCACCGAGCATGTCCGCCGCCGTGCGGCGGACCTCAGCGGTCGAGGTCACGACGCGCGTCGAGGGCGGGGCGCCACACCGGCTGCCGGCGCGCCCTGGCCGCCACCACCGTGTCGAGGTAGTGGCGCAGCCGGGTGCCGTCGTCCGGGTTGTCCTTCAGGACGGTCCCCACGAGCTGGCGGGCGACGTGCCCGCCGTCGACCTCGCCGTCGCCGAGGTAGTACGCGTCCAGGCACGCGGCGTACCCGACGGCGACCGCCTCGGCGCTGGACAGGACCGCGGTCGGCCGCTCGACGACGGTGCCGTCCTCCGTCATGCCCTCGCGCAGGTCGTGGAAGGCGGTGACGAGCAGGTCGACGACCTCGGGCCGCAGCCGGACGTCCACCTCGGCGCGGGCGAGCAGCGCGTCGGTCTGCTCGGTGACGAGGCGCCGGGCCAGGGCGCGGTCCCGTACGGGCCGGACCGTCTCGAAGCCGAGGCGTCGCTTGAGCGCGCTCGACATCTCGTGGACGCCGCGGTCGCGCAGGTTCGCGGTCGCGAGCACGTTGAAGCCGGGCCGGGCGTAGAGGACCGCGTCACCGCCGGCCAGCTCGGGCACGTGCAGGGCCTTGTCGCTCAGCAGTCCGATGAGGGTGTCCTGCACCTCCGGCTGCACCCGGGTGATCTCCTCGAAGCGGCACAGCACCCCGTCGCGCATCGCCTCGTACACCGGGCCGGGCACGAGCGAGCGCTCGCTCGGCCCCTCGGCGAGCAGGAGCGCGTAGTTCCACGAGTAGGTGATCTTCTCCTCGCTCGTGCCGGCGCTGCCCTGCACGACGACACCCGAGCGACCGGACACCGCCGCAGCGAGCAGCTCCGACAGCATGGACTTGGCGGTGCCGGGCTCGCCCACGAGCAGCAGCCCGCGCTGGCTCATGAGCGTGACGACGCAGCGGTCGACGAGAGGGTCGTCGCCCCAGAACTTCCGGCGCACCCCGAGCCGCTCGTCGCCGACGACGAACGCGCGCACCGCGCGCGGTGACAGCCGCCAGCCGGGCGGACGCGGACCCGTGTCGGCCGCGGCGAGGCGCGCGAGCTCCTCGGCGTGCACGACCTCCGCCGGCGCGCGGAGCACGCCGAGCGCAGGGTCGCTCCCGTCCCCCGCTCCGCCTGTCACCCCGCCCGTCACCACGCCGCCGCCTTCTGCCACTCGGGGTCGTGGGCGCCGAGCGACGCGAAGCCGCGCACGTCGGTGAGGCACTCGGAGTAGACGACGGCGGGCACGCTCCCGAGCGGGGTGGCGGTGGGCGCCACCGTCCCGTCGGGCGCCACGGCGCGGAAGCGGAGCGCGAGCAGCGCGACGGGGTGGTCCTCCTCGGGCACGACCAGGCCGGAGTGCTCCAGCTCGGCGCGCCAGCCCGGCAGGGTGCGCACGTACTCCGTCCACGTCGCGCCGTCGCCCACCTCACCGCGCGCCCAGCCCGCTGCGGTGGCCCGACCGCGGAGCCGGAACGACGAGGCGACGAGCGTGCCGCGGACGTCGGTGACGGCGTCGGTGTCGGAGTCCTCGGGGCGGTGCACGGGCCGGCCCAGCTGCGGGAAGGGCGGCGTCACCTCGTAGTCCGCGAGGTGCTCGAGCCAGCGTGCCGCGACCTCCGGGCCCTCGACGGCGTCGTGGGCGAGGCGCACCCGCCACCCGGCGGGCACCTCGACGTCCTCGTCGTCGACGTCGGTCAGGCTGCCGTCCGGCAGGGGGCGGACGACGAGCGGCCCCGCCCCTGCCGGTGCACCGTCCCCCGCCGTCCCCGGTCCCGGTGGTTCGAGCACCCACACGAGGCCCTGGGCGAGCCGGCCGACGAGGGGGTGGGCGACGACGTGCTCGGCCCACAGGTCGGCGTCCCACGTGCGCTGGCTGACCAGCGCCTGCTGCAGCCGTGATCGCTGCGCCTGCAGGACGCCCTTGACCTCCTTGCGGGCGGCCGCGAGCGCCTGCTTGCTGGCGGCCGCGGCCTCGGCGTCGTCGCTGCTGCGGGGCGCCGGGAGGGCCTTGACGGTCCGGCCGTCGTCCGTGCGGAGCCGCACGGTCAGGTCGGCGTCGAGGACGGCGGTGAAGGCGCGCTCGCCGTAGGACAGGACCTGCTCGCCGCGCGCGTCGAAGCCGGCCGTCGGGACGGTGCGGTCGGCGAGCTCCTCGGTCGTCCAGCCGCGGACGTCGGCGACCTGCTGCGCGAGCCTCACCGCCTCCTGCTGCACCCCCTTGGTGCGGAAGCGGTCGGCCACCTGCAGCAGCTGCTGGGTGGCGGCCGGGGCGGGCACCCACGCGAGGACGCCGAGCAGCGCCTTGCACTGCGCGGCGCGGGTGCCGTACCACTCCGCGAGGTAGGCGCGCACGACCGGCACGACCCGCTCGTCGCCCGTGGCCCCGACGACCGCGAGCACGCCCTTGCTCGAGGTCGCCGACCCGCGCGGGCGGCGCAGGTGCCCGGGGAGCAGCCACGCGGTGACCTCCTCGAGGCTGCGCCCGTGCATCGGGTGGTTCGGGTAGTAGCCGGGGTACTGCTGCAGGCCGCGGTGCAGCCCGGCCGCCTCGGCCCGCGCGGCCTGCTCGGCGTCGGCGGGGTCGACGGGGCGGGTGTCCTCCGCGACCCACTGCTGGAGCAGGGAGACGGCGAAGGCGCCGCGGGAGCGCTCCTCGAGCAGCGCGCCGTAGCGGCGCAGCACCGCGCCGGGCTCGGGCGAGCGGGCCTTGACCGCCTGCAGGCAGAGCCACTGCACGACCGGCAGCGGCAGCTCGGTGCCGTCCGCGGCCCAGCGCAGCGGCGGCAGGCCGTCCCACCACACCCACGCCAGCGACGCCGGCACCCCCTTGCGGAGCCCCTTGTCCGCGTCGGCGGCGAGCGAGGCCGGGTCGAGGTAGAGGTGGGCGGGACGGCCGAGCCGTTCGAGCGCGTCGAGCAGTGCGCTGCGCACCTGGTCGTCCCGCTCGGTCCGGAACGCCGCCTCCAGGGCGTCGACGGCGCTCGGGTCACCGAGGCGGGCGCACCAGCGGGCGGCCGCCTGGCGGGCGCCGGCACGGCGCTCACGCAGCGCCGCGACCGCCTGGTCCCGAGCGGTCGCACCGCGCCCGAGCGCGTCCTGCGCCGCCTCGTGGTCGCTCGTGCGCGTGCCGACGGCGAGGGCGACGAGCCGCTCGAGGACGGCGCGCGGGTGGTGCTCGACGAGGCCGAGCCCGCGGAGCAGGCGCGCCCGGTCGACCTCGTAGCTCACGCGGTCCTCGTCCAGCAGGTCGAGGGCGGTCGAGCCGTAGCAGGCGAAGAAGCCGCGCAGGTGCTCCTCGGGCCAGCCGTCGCCGAGACCCTGCCACCTCAGGGCGTAGGCGCGGCCGGCGACCTCGGCGCCGACCCCCATGACGGCCAGCGCGTCCGCGACCTCCAGCAGCGTCGGCCCCTCCGCGCCGTGCAGGCGCTGCACCGCGGTCCCGACGGCGCGCGCCGGGCCGGACCACGAGCCGGCCACCGCGGCGCGGGCGTCGGCCGGCAGCGCGCCGAGCACGTCGAGCGCCTTGAGGACCGCGACCAGCGGGACCCCGGACGGCGTGGCGCGGGAGACCGCGTGGACGACCGGCCACGACGGGTCGGTACCGGTGGCGGGCGCACCACCGCTGCGCACGTCGGTGCTCGCGAGGTGTGCCCGCAGCTGTGCGCGCCGCCGACGCGCGTCCCCGGGGGCGACGGTCGGCGTCCGTCGGCCGGAGTACTGCTGGTCGAGCTGGGCGAGCCTGCTGAGGACGTCGTCGACCCAGCGCTCGACGTCCGCGGTGAGGGGCACCGCCCACTCCGCCCCACGATCCTGGCGGACGGGCGGGGACCAGCCGAGGGCCGCCGGGTCGACGCTCCCGCCGGTCCCCGGTCCCTCGGACCCGCGCTCGACCGCATCCGCCGCGGCGGCGTCCCAGCGCTCCACGAGCTCGCGGACGCCTGCGGCGCGGTCGGCCAGGGCCCGCTCGCGCACGCCGCGGCGCGCCTCGTCGTCCCCGAGCTCGTGCAGCAGGAGGAACGCGTGGGCGCGCACCGCCGGGGTCCCGTCCGTGGCGAGGGCGTCGAGTGCCGCGACCTGCTCCGGTCCGCACGCCGCCGCGCGCACGAGCAGCGCCCGCGCGGCCGTCCGCACCCTGGCGTTGCCGCTCGTCGCCTCCGCCGCGAGCTCCGGGGCCAGTGTCGCGAGGGTCCGGTCGTCGGCGAGGCCGAGGAGGTCGAGCAGCCTCAGCCGCGTGGGCGGGTCGCCGGCACCCAGCGCCGGCCTCACCGCCTCGACGTGCCGCGCCAGGGCTCCGGCGAGACCGGGGAGGCCGAGCAGCGCGCGGTGCTGCGACTGCTGCCAGGACGGCACGGTCGCGGGGAGCGCGTACGCCCGCAGCGTCGCGCCGGCGGCGAGCCCGCGCCGCACCTCGAGGTCCTCGAGGCTCCCGGCGTCCACCAGGAGCGCGCGGGTGAGGACCGTCGTGCCGGGCACGAGCGCGTCCGTCCACGCGGGCAGGCCGGCCCTCCGCCCCGGCCCGGCCGCCCACGGGACGGCGGCCGCGGCCGTCTCGACGAGGTCGAGCAGCCGGTCGAGGACGTCGGGCGGCAGGTCGGCGAGCGCGTGCCGCTGCACGCCCGGCACCGGGCTCACCCAGGTCTGCCCCGTGCTGACGAGGGTCGGTACGAGCGAGTCCGGCCACGCCGGGTCGGAGGTCGCCGTCGTGAGCCCGTCGTGAGGGTGGCCCGTCACGACCCACGCGGCGAGCTCGTCCGGTCGGGACAGCTGGCCCAGGCCCTCCCGCAGGACCGCGGCGAGCGCCACGGCACCTGGGTGCGCGGTGGGCCCGCGACCCGGCAGCACCTTCGACAGCCAGCTCATGACCGCTCCCCTCGACGCACGTGGGCAGCGTGGTGCGACCGGGCCCACCGCCACAACCGGTTCCGTGTACTCCGACCCGACCGGCGGGCGGTGGGGGGGCGGGACGGAATGGGACGGCGACGCGGGGTATTGCCGCAGGTGTGAGCGCCCCGACCCTCGACGTGCCCCTCGGCAGCCGTTTCGCGCGCGAGCTGCCGGAGCTGGCCGTGCCGTGGCGGGCCGTCACCCCGCCGGCGCCGCGGCTGCTCGCCCTCGACGACGACCTGGCGCAGGAGGTGGGCCTGGACCCCGCGTGGCTGCGGAGCGGAGCGGGCCTCGGCCTGCTCACCGGGACGGTCGTGCCCGAGGGGAGCCAGCCGGTCGCGCAGGCGTACTCGGGCCACCAGTTCGGTGGCTGGTCGCCCCGCCTCGGCGACGGCCGGGCGCTGCTCCTCGGCGAGCTGACCGACCGCTCCGGCCGCCCGCGCGACCTGCACCTCAAGGGGTCCGGCCGCACGCCGTTCGCCCGTGGCGGCGACGGTCTGGCCGCGGTCGGGCCCATGCTGCGCGAGCACGTGGTGAGCACCGCGGTGCACGCCCTCGGCATCCCCACCGCCCGCTCGCTCGCTGTCGTCGCGACCGGCGGGACGGTGCGCCGCGAGCGCGTGCTGCCCGGGGCCGTGCTCGCCCGCGTCGCGAGCAGCCACCTGCGGGTCGGCTCGTTCCAGTACGCCCGCGCGACGGGCGACCTCGACCTGCTGCGCCGTCTCGTCGACCACGCGGTCGACCGGCACCACCCGGCGGCCGCCGCGGCGGAGCGGCCGGCGCTCGCGCTGCTCGACGCCGTCGTGTCCGCCCAGGCCGCGCTCGTCGCCCGGTGGATGCTCGTCGGCTTCGTCCACGGCGTCATGAACACCGACAACATGACGGTGTCGGGCGAGACGATCGACTACGGCCCGTGCGCCTTCCTCGACGCCTACGACCCGGCGACCGTCTACAGCTCCATCGACACCGGCGGCCGGTACGCCTACGGCAACCAGCCCGCGGTCGCCCAGTGGGACCTCGCCCGTCTCGCGGAGACGCTGCTGCCGCTCATCGCCCGCGACCCGGAGGACGCGACCGCCGTGGACCAGGCCGTCGCCGAGGTGACGGAGCTCGTCGAGGTGTTCGCCGACCGCTACCGCGCGGCGTGGGCCGAGGGCGTGCGAGCGAAGCTCGGGCTCGGCGCGGACGTCGAGCCGGCGCAGGCGGCGGAGCTGGGGGAGAGCTTCCTCGGCCTGCTGCACGAGCGGCGCGGCGACCTGACCGGCGCCTTCCGCGCCCTCGGGGCCGCCGCGCGGGGGGACGACGGCCCGGTCCGCGGCTTCCTGCCGGCGACTCCGGCGACGGGGGACTGGCTGGCTCGTTGGCGCGCGCTGGGACCGGAGGCGGCGCGGGCCGACGCCGTCAACCCGGTGTACGTCCCGCGCAACCACCTCGTGGAGGAGGCGCTCGAGGCGGCCACCGCGGGGGACCTGGCCCCGGTGCGGACCCTGCTCGAGGTGGTGCGCCGACCGTTCGAGGAGCAGCCGGGCCGGGAGCGGTACGCGGCACCCGCACCCGACGGCACCGGCGACTACGTCACGTACTGCGGCACTTGAGGCGGGCGCACCACCCGTGCCTCAGGCGGCGCGGTGCGCTGCCGCGGACCCGGTCGTGAGGGGGACCTCGATCTCCTCCAGCGGGAGCCGCGTCCGGGGAGCGGTCTCGCGCGAGGCGAACGGCTCCGCGAGCTGCAGCGCGGCGTCGTGGCGACCCACGGCCAGCACGACGAGCGGGGTGCCGGCCTCCGCCGGGAGGAGCCGCGCCGCAGCGTCGCGGTCGAAGCCGCCCAGCTGGTGCACCGCCAGGCCCTCGTGCTCGGCCTGCACGGTGAGGTGCGCGACGGCCTGGCCCGCGTCGTAGACGGCCCACGGCCGCTCCGCGCCGTCCGGGCCCGTCGTCACGGCCGCGACGAGGACGAGCGCCGACGCCGTGTCCGCCCAGGCGCGGTTCCCCGGCGCCAGGGTCCCGAGCAGCGCGTCGTGACCGGGCGTGCCGCGCAGGGCCACCGCGAAGCGCCACGGCTGCGTGTTCGACGCGCTCGGCGACCACCGGGCGGCCTCCAGCAGCGCGGTCACCTGGCCCGCGGTCAGCTCCGCGGCGGGGTCGAAGGCGCGGGTGCTCCAGCGGCTGGCCAGCAGCGGGTGCAGGGGGACGGCGGTCCGGGCGTCACGTGCGGTCGTCACGCCCGTCCGAACGATTGACGCGTCAATCTATTCCGGGCCGACGGGAGGGACCTGGGTCCATGGTGCGGGAGCGGGGGGAGCGGTGAGACTGCGGCCGTGGTGCGTGCGGCGGGGGTCCCGGCGGCCCGCGACCGGGCCCCCGCCGGCGGCTCCCGCCGGCGGTCCCTGACCATCCTCGCGCTGCTGCTCGCCGTCGTCGGGCCGCTCGTCTCCGTCGTCGGCCTCACCCCGCAGGTGGTGCGAACCGGCAACGTGTCCCACTGGCCGTGGGAGGAGCACGGCGTGCTGGGCTGGTGGCTCGTGCCCGCGTTCCTGCTCGCCGGGGCCGCGGTCGCGGCGGCGCGGCACCGTCCCGCGCGCGTCGACCGCCTCACGGGTGTCCTCGGGGTGCTCGGTGCGCTGACGACGCTGGCGCTGTTGTACAACCCCTGAGCCGGGGGGGACGGCTTCCCGATCGTGCCGGTCCCGCTCGCCGCGCGTAGCGTCGAGGCATGTCGACGCCGAGCACCGACGCGCCCACCACGACCGACGGACCGGAGCGCGTCGAGATGTGGTTCGACCCGTCCTGCCCCTGGACGTGGTTGACCTCGCGCTGGCTGGTCGACGTGGCGGAGGCGCGCGGGTTCGACGTCGGCTGGCACGTCATGTCGCTGGGCATCCTCAACGAGGGGCAGGACGTGCCCGAGCAGTACCGCGAGGCCATGGGGCAGGCGGGACGGGCGCTTCGGGTGCTCGCAGCCGCCGGGCGGCGCGAGGGCGCCGGGGCCGTCGGACGGCTGTACACCGAGCTCGGGACCCGGGCCCACGACGGCGGGCGCGGCCTGACGACGGACGTCCTCACCGAGTCGGTCGCGGCGGCGGGCCTGGACGTCGGGCTCGCGGACGCACAGGACGACGAGTCGCTGGACGCCGCGGTCCGCGAGTCGCACCAGGCCGGTCAGGACGCGGTCGGCGACAGCGTCGGCTCGCCCGTCGTCTCGGTCGACGGCCGCGCGTTCTTCGGTCCCGTCATGACGCCGGTCGCCCGCGGCCAGGAGGGTCTCGACCTCTTCGACGGGCTGCGCCTGCTGGCCGGCACCAGCGCCTTCTCCGAGCTCAAGCGGGCCCGGAACGGCCCGCCGTCGCTCACCTGACCCACGCCGGCTCGCAGGACCTGGACCGACGACGGAAGCGCGCGGACGGTCCCCGCACGGAGGGAGTGGTCCCGTGGTGCTCGTGGTCTGCGGCCTTCTCGTGGTGGCCGCGGGCGTCCACTTCGCCCGGACGACCGCGCTGCCGAGGGGCGGGGAGACGCTGCGCGGCACGGTCGTCTCGGTGCAGGAGAAGAGGTCGAGCCTGTCCAGCGACGGTCGACGGCTCCACGCCGTGACCGTCGAGTACCGCGACCCGGCGACCGGCGAGCGCCGGGTGCTGACCCCGGACGGGCACCGTCCGGAGGCGTACCGGACCGGCGACGAGGTGTCGCTCGTACGCGACCCCTCGACGGGAGAGGTCCGGCTGCCCGCGCCGCGACGCGTGGCGCAGTCGCTCGCTGCGCTCGGCTTCGGTGCCGTGGTCGTCGCGCTCGGTGTCCTCGACGTCGTGGGGGGATGAGGTGTGGACGCCCCCGCAGGCGGGTACGTCCGTCCCACGACCCCGACACGAGGAGCGCACATGGGCATCATCGGACAGGTTCTCGGCACGGCACGACGGGCCGCCGGCCCCGCCGCCTCGAGCGGAGGCACGCGGCGCACGCGTCGTCGCCCCGCCACCACCACCGGCTCGGCGCGCGGCGGTGGCCTGCTGAGCGGGCTGCTGCGACGCAAGGGCCTCTGACCCGCCTTCCGGCCAACGCGCCCCCGTCACCCGTGCGGTGACGGGGGCGCGTGCGTCTAGGCTCCTCGCGCACGAGACCGACGACCGGGAGGTACCGCCGTGCCGGGTGGACTGGTGGCGCTGCTCGACGACGTGGCCGCCCTGGCCAAGCTGGCCGCGGCGTCGGTCGACGACGTGGGTGCCGCCGCCGGGCGCGCGAGCGCCAAGGCCGCGGGCGTCGTGGTCGACGACACCGCCGTCACCCCGCGCTACGTGCAGGGCCTCGCCGCCCAGCGCGAGCTGCCGATCATCGGCAGGATCGCCCGCGGGTCCCTCATCAACAAGGTGCTCGTCATCCTGCCGGTGGCGCTGCTGCTCAGCCAGTTCCTGCCCTGGCTCCTCACCCCCATCCTCATGCTCGGCGGGCTCTACCTCTCGTACGAGGGCGCGGAGAAGATCTGGGAGAAGATCGCCCACCACGAGCACGCGCCCGCGACGCCCGCCGCGGCCGCCGGACCCGAGCACGAGGCGACGGTCGTCAAGGGCGCCGTCCGCACCGACTTCATCCTCAGCGCGGAGATCATGGTGATCGCCCTCGACGAGGTGACCGACGAGCCGCTGCTGTCCCGCGCCGTCATCCTCCTCGTCGTCGCGGTCGGCATCACCGCGCTCGTGTACGGCGTGGTGGCGCTCATCGTGAAGATGGACGACATCGGCCTGCGGCTCGCCGAGCGCGACAGCGCCGCGGCACAGCGGGTGGGTCGCGGCCTCGTCGCACTCATGCCCCGCGTGCTCGCGTTCCTGGCGACCGTCGGCATCGTCGCGATGCTGTGGGTGGGCGGGCACATCCTGCTCGTCGGACTCGACGAGCTCGGCCTCACCGGGCCGTACGACCTCGTCCACGCGGCGGAGGAGGCCGTGCGCGAGGCGACCGGCGCGGTCGGCGGCGTGCTCGCGTGGCTGACCAACACGCTCGGCTCTGCTCTGCTCGGAGCCGTCGCGGGCGCGGTGGTCGTCGCGGTGGTGACGGGCATCAAGCGGGCCCGCGGCGGGCGCAAGGCGCAGCCGGCGCACTGAGGCGACCGGCGCGGGGCGGCTCCGACCGTCTCAGTCCCGGCCGGGCGCGAGCGGGCGCGCGCCGAGCACCCCCAGCTGCTGCAGGCCGCTGCCGGTGTCGACGACCTCCCACACCTCGGCGACGCGGCCGAGCGCGATCCGGGCGAAAACGGCCTGGTCGACCGCGACCCGGGCGCCGGTCGGCTCCACGCCGAGGAAGCGGCCGGTGTGGTGGCCGGTCACGAGGACCCGGGCGGCGACGTGGTCCCCGGCCGCGACGACGGTGAGGACGTCGTGCCGCAGCCGGCTCAGGCCGGCGTGCCCGGCCCGCCACGCCTCGACCGCCGCCGCTCGCCCGTGGAGCACGCTGCCGCCGGGGGAGCGGGTGACGACGTCGTCGGCGAGCACGTCGTCGAGAGCGCCCCA
The DNA here is from genome assembly GCF_037153975.1 of Aquipuribacter sp. SD81. Classification (NCBI taxonomy): domain Bacteria; kingdom Bacillati; phylum Actinomycetota; class Actinomycetes; order Micrococcales; family Intrasporangiaceae; genus Aquipuribacter; species Aquipuribacter sp. SD81. The sequence continues at coordinate 42,202 of NZ_JBBAYJ010000011.1, read as the reverse complement.
GTCCCTCGCGTCGCCGGCGGCGAGGTAGGTACGCAGCAGGTGCTCGCCGTCCTGCTCCGTCACCTCGTGCCCCTTTCGTCGTCGGCGGGCCGGTGGCCCGCCGGGCTCCCGCGCAGCAGCGGGAGGGCGTGCTCCTCGAACAGCCGCCGTCCGCTCGCCCAGCCGCTCGGCAGCGTGTCGGTGCCGGACTCGCGCGTCCAGCCGGTGCGGGTGAGCGCCGCGAGCACCGTGCCCGTCGGCAGGTGCACGAGCACGCACTGCCCGCCCCATCCGGCGGCGAGCAGGACGTCCTCCCCGTGCCAGAACCCGCCGCCGTAGGCGAGGTGCTCCGGTGCGACCGGCGGCCCGAGCGCGCAGGTGCCCGGGTGCAGGTCCGGCCGTGCTGCTGCCCACGTCTCGCCGAGGAGCAGCAGGTCGGCGATCCCGAGGTGCAGGTGGGCGTGGCCCCAGGGGGCACCGGTCGCGTCCCGCTCCCACTCGTGCTCGCCGACGCCGGCCGGTGCCAGGACGCGCCGTGAGAGGTAGCCAGCAGCCGACCCGGTGCGCGCGTCGAGCTCGCGCACGAGCAGGTGGGCCGCGGCGTTGACGTAGCGCGGCCTGCCGTCCGCCGCGGTTCCGGACGCCAGGGCCGCCCCGATCGCGGGCAGCGGGTCCGCGGCCGTGCCGGCGAGGGCGTCCATGTCGGGGTCCTCGCGCCACGCCTGCCGCATGCACAGCAGCCGGTGCACGGTGACGCCCGGCGCGCGGTCGAGGACGGTGAGCGGGTCGTCGAGCGAGGCGAGGACGCCGTCGGCGAGCGCGGCGCGCACCGCGGTCGCGGTCACCGACTTGGTGACGGAGAAGACGTCGCCCGTGGCGTCCGGGTCGGGGCCGGCCACCAGGCGCCGCGTGCCGTCGCTCACCCCGAGGGCGACGACGTGCGCGTGCTCCGGGCGGAGGAGGGCGCTCTCGCACGCGGCGAGGAGGCGCTCGGGCCTCACGCTCGCCTCGCCGTCACGCCGGCCCCACCTCCGTCGCGGTCCCGCAGATGCCGCAGACCTCGAGCTCGCGGCGCCTCCAGCGGAGCACCGGCACGAAGAAGACCGTCAGGCGACGCGACGTCCGGACCCGGGTCCACGTCGTCGTGTTGTGGCAGCGCGGGCAGGTGCGCGTGGCGCCCGGGCCCAGCTCGTCACGCGAGTCGCCGACGCCGAAGAGGACGAACACCTCAGGGCTCCTCGACGACCGCGAGCTCGTTGCCCTCCGGGTCGGCGACGAGCCGTCGCCCGTCGCCCTGAGCCAGCAGCCGTCCGCCTGACTCCAGCGCGGCGCGCACGCGGGCCTCGGCCGCCTCGGCCGGGACGAGGAGCTCGACGTGGCCGCGGTCGCGCTGCCTCCGCCGGTCCGTCTCCGCCGGGTCCATGTCCTGCAGGACGAGCGTCGGGCCGAGCCCTCGCGGGTCGTGCAGGTCGGTGACGCCCTCCCGACGGTCCGGCTCGTAGCGGAGCGCCGCCTGCCAGAAGGCACGGACGGCGACGACGTCGACGGCGTCGAGGAACAGCTGGGCGAAGCGCGGCAGGTCCGGCTCGACCGCCGCGCCGGATCCGCGGGCGGTCGTCTGCAGGCCCGCTGCGAGGTCGACGAAGTCGAGCGGCAGCCCGTGCGCGTCCGCCTCCCACCGGTCCTTGCCGCTGTCGAGCACGACGAGGCCCGGCCGCAGGTCGACCTGCAGCGGGAAGCCAGCCTCGTGCGCGAGCCGGGCGACGTTCCCGGCCAGGTCCTGCTGCTGGGCGGTCGACCTGACGCGGTAGCAGGCGATCGCGCTGAAGACCGTGCACCAGTCAGCGGTGGCCGGGTCGTCGCCGAGCGGGTCACCCGCCACGAGGTCGACCTCGTTGCCGTCGGGGTCGGCGTGGCGGACGGCGTACGGTCCGGCCGGCGAACCAGGCCGCACCCGCTCGACGACGGCGGTGGGACGCACGACGTCGAGATGCAACCGTCCCCGCAGCGGGCGGTGCTCCGTCGCGGGCCGCAGGAGCAGGTCGGGGTCGCGACGCAGCGGGTCGCGGAGCACGTCGGCGGCCACGTCGTACCCGAGGACGCCGGACCAGAACGCCACCAGGGCGCCGGTGTCGGCGGTCTCCCACACCACCCGCACCTGCTGCAGGACCGACGGGTCCGGCTCGAGGCCGGCGCCCCGGACGGCGTCCGACACCGAGCCGTCGTCCGGGCCGTCGGGCAGGCGCACCCGGACGCCGGTGGCCCGGACGTCGACCACGGCCTCGGGCCGGCTGCCCGTCACCGCGGCCGCGGCCGCGGCGCCGGCCACGAGCGACGGCGCCCCGAACCACGCGGTCGGGACGCCGTCGAGCGTCCGCCAGGGCGTGGAGGGTGGCGCCATGCCCGGCACCGTAGTCCTCGTGGCCGACGGCAACGCCGGCACAGGCGCACGGCGGCGGGCAGGATGAGGCGTGCTCACGCTCGAGGAGGTGTTCCCGCCGTACGCGTTGCGCATCGCTTGCGGCCCGGTGGAGCTGCGGGTGCTGCGCGACGACGACCTGCCCGAGCTCGTAGAGGTCGTACGAGGCGGCATCCAGGCGCCAGGACTGCCGATGCCGTTCCTGTCGGCGTGGCACGAGGCACCTTTCGCGCCGGGTGAGCCCGACGGCTTCCCTTCGACCTCGCTCGCGTGGTGGTGGACGCAGCGCGCGACCATCGCGCCCCACGAGTGGCGGCTCGCCCTCGTCGTGCGGCGCGACGGCCAGGTCGTCGGCATGCAGGACCTCCACGCCGTCGGCTTCCCCCTCACGCGAACCGTCCTCACCGGCTCGTGGCTCGGGCGGGCGCACCACGGCCTGGGGACCGGCACCCTCATGCGTCGGCTCGTGGTGGGGTTCGCCTTCGACGAGCTCGACGCCGGGCGTTGCGAGTCCGGCTACGTCGTCGGGAACGCGGCCTCGGCCGCCGTGAGCCGCAAGGTGGGGTACGTCGAGGACGGTCGCCGCCGCATCGTGCAGCACACCCGCGACGGCGACGTGGGCGTCGAGGAGCAGCGGGTGTCGGTGACGCCGGAGACGTTCCGCCGACCCGAGACCGAGGTACGAACGGAGGGAGCGGCGGTGCTGCGCCGGTTCCTCGGGGTCGAGCGGCCCGGGGACGGCTGACCGTCGCGCGGCACGGTCCGGTGCCGGCCGGACGGCACCTCAGCCGTCCGGACCGACCGACCTCGCCTCGTACGCCCACAGCGCGACCTCGACGCGGTTGCGCGCGCCGAGCTTGGTCATGAGCGAGGCCACGTGGGTCTTGACGGTGCTGAGCCCGACGAACAGCTCCGCGGCGATCTCGGCGTTGGTGCGGCCCCGCGCCACCAGCGCGAGCACCTCCTCCTCGCGCTCGGTCAGCGGGTCGACGGGCTGCACCGGTGCCGCCCGTGCCTGCCGGGCGAAGGTCGCGAGCAGGCGGCGGGTGACGTTCGGAGCGATGAGCGCGTCGCCCGCCGCGGCCGCGTGGACCGCCTGCACGAGCAGGTCCGGCCCGGCGTCCTTCAGCAGGAAGCCGCGCGCCCCGGCGCGCAGCGCCCCGAGCACGTACGCGTCGAGGTCGAAGGTCGTGATGACGACCACGGCCATCGGCTCGGCGACGGCCGGTCCCGCCAGCCGTCGCGTCACCTCGACGCCGTCCAGCCCGGGCATGCGGATGTCGACCAGGAGCACGTCGGGTCTCAGCCGGGCCGCGAGCTCGAGCGCCGCGTGCCCGTCCGCCGCCTGCCCCACGACCTCGAGGTCGGGCTGGGCGTCGAGGATCATCGTGAGCCCCGTGCGCACGAGGTCCTGGTCGTCGGCGACGACGACGCGCACCGTCACGGTCGCTGGTCCACCGGTAGGACCGCCTCGACCGCCCAGCCGCCCTCGGGACAGGGCCCGGCGTGGAGCGAGCCGCCGAGCAGCCGGGCACGCTCGGCCATGCCCCGCAGCCCGTAGCCGGGCGCGGGCGCCCGCGTGGCGTCGCCGCGACCGTCGTCGTGGACGCGCAGCCGCACGGTGCCGCCCGCCCGGCGCACGTCGATGCGGACACGGGTCGCGTCGCGGGCGTGCCGCCGGGCGTTGGTGAGGGACTCCTGCGCGAGCCGGTACAGCGTGGCCCCGACGGGCCCGGGGAGGCCGGTGAACGGTCCGTCCAGCGTCACCTCGACGGCAGGCAGGCCGTCAGCGCGGGCGAGCCGCTGCAGGTCGGGCACGCCCGGCCCGGGTGCGTACGCGGCGACGTCCTCGTCGCGGAGCACCCGCACCATGGAGCGCATCTCCGCCAGCGTCTGCGAGGCCTCCGCCTCGATCGCGGCGAGGACCGCCGCCGCCCGCGCCGGCTGCTGGGCGGCGATCACCCCGCCGGCCTGCGCCTGCACGGCGATGGCGGACACGTGGTGCGCGACGGTGTCGTGCAGGTCGCGGGCCAGCAGCAGCCGCTCCTCGTCGCGGACCTCGCGCCGGCGCCGCTCCCACACCTCGGCGCGGTAGCGGAACACGACCGCGAGGGCGGCGACGAGCAGCAGCAGGACGGTGCCGCCCACCACCTCGGTCGGTCCCGTCGCCGAGGCGTACATGCCGAGCGCGGTCGCGCCGGCGACGACGGCCGTCCCGAGAACCGTCTCCCGGCCGGAGCCCCACCGCACGAGCGAGAAGAGCAGGAGGAGGACCGCCGTCATGGACCACAGCCCGAGGTCGCCGGTGCCGGCCGCGAGCTGCAGGAGCGACAGCAGCGCCGTGGCGCCCCACCCGACAGAGGCGGCCAGCAGCGGGCGGGTCCGTCGCACGAGCAGGGCGGGGGCGACCGCGAGCGCGACGGTCGTCACGAGGACCCGCCACTCGACGTCCGGGCGGAGGAGGGCCTCGGTGAGGACCGCGACCGCGTACCCGCCGGCCAGCAGACGGTCGAGCGGGCCGACGGGCGCGGCACCGGCAGGCCGCGGCGTCTGCCGCACCGCGCGCCGGACGTCGACCACGACGGCGAGCCTAGGGACCGGCACCCGTCGGCGTACCCGCCGAAAGTACGAGACCCGGGTCGTGCCCCGGGCGGAGCGAGGACCGACCTCCGGACCGATGCCCCGGTGACCGCGCCCGTCCACCGTGGACCGTACGACCTCCACCACGACCCGGGAGCCCCGCATGAGCACACGACAGACCGACGTCCGCGCCCTCGACGACCAGCGCGTCCCCGTCCGAGCGGTCCTCGCCGCCCTCTGGACCGGCGTCATGCTCCTCTATGTCTACGTCGACATCCTCGCCTTCTACCGGCCCGGCACGGTCGAGGACATCCTCGACGGCAGGGTCTGGGAGCTCGCCATCACCCAGACGTGGGCGACGACGGCGCTCGCCCTCATGGCGCTGCCGATCCTCATGGTCGTGCTGTCGGTCACCCTGCCCGCCCGCGCCGGCCGGGTGGTGAACCTCGTCGTCGCGGCCCTGCAGCTGCCGTTCGCGGCCTTCAACGTGGTGGGCGAGACGTGGGTGTGGTTCTACGGGCTCGGCTTCGCGCTCGAGGCCGTCCTCCTCGTGCTCGTGCTGCGGTACGCGTGGGCGTGGCCGCGCACCGGGGCTCCCGCGACCGCCGCCGCGTCGAGGGCGGGCGTCCCCGCCTGACCCCGCTCGGACGGCGAGAGCCGGGCGCCGCCGTGGAGGCAGCGCCCGGCTCGCGCGGGACCGTCGGACCGTCAGATGTCGTAGTACAGCTCGAACTCGTGCGGGTGCGGGCGGGACTGGATCGGCAGGACCTCGTTCTGCGTCTTCCAGTCGACCCACGTCTCGATGAGGTCGGGGGTGAACACGTCGCCCTCGGTGAGGAACTCGTGGTCCTCCTGCAGCGCCTTCAGCACCTCGGGCAGCGTGGTCGGCACCTGCGCGATGTCGGCGTGCTCCTCGGGGGGGAGCTCGTAGAGGTCCTTGTCGACCGGCGCGGGCGGCTCGATGCGGTTCTTGATGCCGTCGATGCCCGCCATGAGCATGGCTGCGAACGCGAGGTACGGGTTGCTCGAGGGGTCCGGCGCGCGGAACTCGATGCGCTTGGCCTTCGGCGAGGAGCCCGTGATCGGCACGCGGATCGCCGCGGAACGGTTGCGCGCGGAGTACACGAGGTTGACCGGCGCCTCGAAGCCCGGCACGAGACGGTGGTAGCTGTTGACCGTCGGGTTGGTGAAGGCGAGCAGCGCGGGCGCGTGGGCGAGGATGCCGCCGATGTACCAGCGGGCGGTGTCCGACAGCCCGCCGTAGCCGGCCTCGTCGAAGAACAGCGGCTCGCCGTCCTTCCACAGCGACTGGTGGCAGTGCATGCCCGAGCCGTTGTCGCCGAACACGGGCTTCGGCATGAACGTCGCGGTCTTGCCGTGCTTCCACGCCGTGTTCTTGATGACGTACTTGAACTTCATGACGTCGTCGGCGGCGTGCAGCAGCGTGTTGAACCTGTAGTTGATCTCCGCCTGGCCCGCGGCGCCGACCTCGTGGTGGGCGCGCTCGACCTCGAGGCCGACCTGGCCCAGGGTGCGGACCATGTCGTCGCGCAGGTCGGCCTGGTGGTCGGTGGGGGAGACCGGGAAGTAGCCCGACTTGTACCGCGTCTTGTAGCCGCGGTTGCCGCCCTCCTCGGAGCGGCCCGTGTTCCACTGGGCCTCCTCGGAGTCGATCTCGTAGTAGCCGGTGTTCTGCTTCGTCTCGAAGCGCACGTCGTCGAAGACGTAGAACTCGGCCTCGGGGCCGAAGAACGCGGTGTCGGCGATGCCCGTCCCCTTGAGGTACGCCTCGGCCCGGGTCGCGACCTGGCGCGGGTCGCGGCTGTAGGGCTCGCCGGTGAAGGGGTCGACGATCGAGTGCGTGATGACGAGCGTCTTCGCCGCGCGGTAGGGGTCGACGTAGGCCGTCGCCGGGTCCGGGATGAGCTTCATGTCGGACTCGTGGATCGCCTGGAAGCCGCGGATCGACGACCCGTCGAACATCTGGCCGTCCTCGAAGGCCGAGGCGTCGAAGGCGGCGGCCGGCAGCGTGAAGTGCTGCATGATGCCGGGCAGGTCGCAGAAGCGGACGTCGACGAACTCGACACCCTCCTCCGCGATGTACTTCAGGACCTCGTCGGACGAGCTGAACATCAGGTCTCCTGTCGCTGAGGGGCTCGGGCAGGTGGCGGACGGTCGCCGGCCGCGTGGCAGGCTACGGACCACCGCGTCGTCCGGCACGCTAGACAGGCGGCGTGACGCACCCGTGTCCCATGTGTTTCGGGCACGTGACGAGCGGGGGCCTCTCGTGACGAGTGCGTGACGCGACGACGCGGCGTGGGCGCTCAGGTCGCGGTCGTCCGGAACGTCCCCTCGAGCGCCGTCACGGAGCTGCCGCCGACCAGCACGTCGAACGACGTCGCGTCCTCCACCCAGTCCCGCACGGCCGCGTTCCAGTGCCGCCGGTGCCGGGGGCCGACCTCGAAGTCGAGCCTGCGCTCCTCGCCCGGGGCGAGCGTCACCCGCTCGAAGGCGACGAGCCGGCGCACCGGCAGCGAGGCCGAGCCGTGCCGCTGACGCAGGTACACCTGCACGACCTCGTCGGTCGTGCGCGAGCCGGTGCTGCGCACGACCGCCTGCACCGTGACGGTCCCGCCCACGGCCGTCTCGGCGGGCCCGACGGCGAGGCTGCCGTACTCCACCGGTGCGTAGCCGAGGCCGTGCCCGAAGGGGAACAGCGGGGTGCTGGGGGAGTCCCAGTAGCGCGCGTCCTGGTTCTCGGGCTCGAAGGACGGCTGGTGGCCGGCGATGACGGGCGCGTGCCCGACCGTCCGGGGCCAGGAGAACGGCAACCTGCCGCCGGGTGGCACCGCACCCAGCAGCAGGTCGGCGACCGCGGCCCCGCCCTGGCTGCCGGGGTACCAGACCTGCACGATGGCCGGCACGTGCTCGACCGCCCAGCGGAGGTCGACCGGCCGGCCGCTCATGACGAGCAGCACGACCGGGGTGCCGGTCGCGACGACGGCCTGCAGCAGCTCGAGCTGGCGGCCGGGCAGGTCGAGGGACGACCGGGACGCCTGCTCGCCGACGAGGTTCTGCCACTCGCCGACGACCACGACGGCGACGCCGGCGTCGCGGGCCAGGTCGACGGCCCGCTCGAGCTCGGCGTCGTCGTCGAAGTCCTCGGGGACGGTCGGCTGGTTGCCGCCGTGCGCGTCGAAGATCGAGGGGGTCGGCCGCAGGTACGGGCGGACGCCGGGCGCGTGCTCGACCGCGACGCCGGCCTCCCGCAGCGCCTCGCGGAGCCCGGCGTGCACCGTGACGGTCTCGGCGAGGTCGTGGTCGAAGCACCAGGGGCCGAGGGTGTCGCGGGCGGAGTCGGCGAGCGGCCCGAGCACCGCCACGCGCCGCAGGTCCTCGGCGCGCAGCGGCAGCAGGTCGCCCTCGTTGCGCAGCAGCACGAAGGACCGTTGCGCGGCGGTGCGGGCGGCCGCGCGGTGGGCGGGGTCGGCGAGCACCTCCGCGGCCCGCGTCTCGTCGACGTAGGGGTTGTCGAGCAGCCCGAGCCGGACCTTCGCCTCGAGCACGCGCAGGACGGCGGCGTCGAGGTCGGCGAGGTCGACCCGGCCGGCCGCGACCGACTCCTCGAGCGTGCCGTAGGCGGCGTCCGCCATCGCCATCTCCATGTCGCACCCCGCGCCGAGCGCGAGAGCGGCGGCCTCGGCGGGGTCGAGCGCGACGCCGTGCGTCTGCAGGTTCTTCACCGCGTTCGCGTCGCTCACGACGAACCCGTCGAAGTCCCAGGCCCCGCGCAGCACGTCGCGCAGCAGCCAGCGGTTGGCGGTCGCGGGGATGCCGTTCAGCGGCATGTACGCCGTCATGACGCTGCCCGCGCCCGCGGCGACCGCGGCCTCGAACGGCGGCAGGTAGACGTTCCACAGCGCGGCGTCGGAGACGTCGGCCTCCTCGTAGTCGCGCCCGCCGAGAGCGGCGCCGTAGGCGGCGAAGTGCTTCGCCGTCGCGAGGACCCGTCCGCTGTCGGCGCCGAGGTCGGTGCCGTCGCCCTGGAAGCCGCGCACCTGCGCCGCCGCCATCGCGGCGCCGAGGTGCGGGTCCTCACCGGCCCCCTCGACGATGCGCCCCCAGCGCGGGTCGCGGGCGATGTCGACCATCGGCGCGAAGGTCCACTGGATGCCGACGGCACGCGCCTCCCGCGCCGCGACGGCCTGCCCGGCCTCGACCGCGGCCGGGTCCCAGCTCGCGGCCATCGCCACGGGCACGGGGAAGACGGTCCGCAGCCCGTGGATGACGTCGTAGCCGAAGAGCACGGGGATGCCGTGCCGGTTGCCCTGCACCGCGAGGCGCTGCAGCCGGTTGGTCTCGGCCGGGTCGGTGACGAACAGCAGCGAGCCGACCTCCCCGCGCGCGAGCGCCGCCTCCACCGCGGCGGCCTGCTGCGACGGTGGCGGGCCGTCACCGGCGTCGGCGTCGGACAGGCCGCCGAAGTAGAAGTACTGCGTGAGCTGGCCTGCCTTCTCGGCCGGGCTCAGCCGCGCGAGCAGGTCGAGCGCCCGGGCCCGCACCGCCTCGTCGTCGGCCCGCTCGCTGCTGACCATCGTGGACCTCCTCGTCGGCTGCGGCGACGCTAGCGGCGGGGCCGGGTGCCCGACAGCCGGGCGATCCACGACCGACCGGTCGGCGCTCGTAGGCTGGGGACGTGACGGAGGGCGCCCCGGAGGGCTGGTCGGGACAGCGCCTGGGACTCCCGCCGAGCGGTCCGGGCTCCGTCGCCTCGATCGGCCGCCGCGCCGTCGGCCTGCTCGTCGACTGGCTGCTCGCGGTCCTCGTCGCCACGACGTTCCTCGACGGGCTCGGCTCCTTCGGGCCGCTGCTCGTGTTCGCGGTCGTGCAGGTGGTGCTCGTCGGCACGATCGGCTTCTCGATCGGTCACGCCGTGGCCGGGCTCACCGTCGCCCGCGTCGGCGCCGGACCGGCGGGGCCGGTCGCCGCGCTCATCCGGACCGCGCTGCTCGTCCTCGTCATCCCGGCCGTGGTCCTCGACGCCGACTCACGCGGCCTCCACGACCGCGCCGCCGGGACGGTCGTCCTCCGCCGCTGAGGACGGGTCCCCGCCCCGCGTCGTGGGACGGCGCGCACCGGGGCCCGGCCAAGACGCGTGCCCGACGTCCCCCGGCCGGCAGACCCCGCCGCGTCGTGGGACCACGCGCACGGTCGTGTCGCCGACGGCGTGCGGGACGTCCCCCGACCGGGGCGCGGTAGGAGGAGCGCGGGCTCAGCGGCCGCGCATCGCCCGGCGGTCGGCGCGCGCACGGTAGGGGTCGATGCCCTTGGGCACCGGCGCCTTGAGTCCGCCGAGGGCCTGCATGCGCTTGACGACGGCGCTGACCTCCGCGCCGGTCAGGGTGCGCGGCAGGCGCAGGAGCCGCCGCGACACCTTGCGCAGCGGCGTCTGGTCCTCGCCGGTGCCGACGTGCAGGACGTGGACGGGCACGCCGGAGGCGACGCGCGCGTGGCGCTTGCGCTCGGCCTCGGCCAGGCGCAGCGTGCGCGGCAGCGGGCCCTCGACGAGCAGCACGATGCCCGGGCGGCCGACGGCCCGGAACACGAGGTCACCGGTGCGCGGATCGGCGGCGACGGGCTCCTGCGAGGTGGTCCAGCCGCGGCGCAGCTGCTGCATGACGATCGCGGTGCCGCCCTGCCGGCCCTCCACCTGCGCGAACAGCGCCTTGTCGGCCCGGCGGGTCAGCACGAAGAGCCCGACGACGAGGGCGGTCAGCAGCGACGTGACGATGCCGAGCACGAGCGTGAGGACGCTGCCGTTCCACACGAGCAGCGTGATGCCGATGCCGACGAGCAGCACGAGCGCGACCGAGCCGAAGACCCACAGCGGTGCCGCCTTGTCGTACTGGACCGTCAGGCGGTAGACGGCGAGGAACTGCTTGAGCCGGCCCTGCTTGGCGGGGTCGGCGGCGGTGCTGTCCGTGCGGGCCATGCCCGCCAGGATACGGGCGCGACCCGCCTACGATGACGGCGTGGACGCCGGGCGGGAGCGCGTGCTGCAGCAGCAGCGCGACTGGTACGGCGCACCACTGGCTGAGGTGTTCGAGGGGCTGTGCACGCGGCTGGAGGTCTCGCAGGCGGCGCTCGCGCGGCTGCTGGGCCTGTCGCCCGCCATGGTGTCGCAGCTGCGCAACGCGCAACGGGCGAAGATCGCGAACCCCGCTGCCGCGAACCGGCTGCAGCAGCTCATGGTGCTGGGGGAGCGGGTGGCGGCGGGTGACCTCGACGCGGCCGCGGCGCTGCAGCAGGCGGAGACCGTCCGCTCCGAGACGACGGCCTTCACGCAGGCCGGCACGGACGACGCGCCGCTGGCCCGCCGGCTCGCGCAGCTCGCGCCCGGCCCGGTGCTGCAGCGGCTGGCCGACGCGGCCCAGCCGGACGCGCCGGACCTCGCCGACCTCCTGCGCGCCGCCGCGCGCGCGTGACGGCCACGAACGGCCCGCGGCTGCTCGCCGGCCGGTTCCGGGTCGTCGACCTGCTCGGCTCCGGCGGCATGGGCGCGGTGTGGCGGGTGTGGGACGAGCGCGAGCACCGCTACGCAGCGGCCAAGGTGCTGCGGCTGCAGCGGGCCGACGCGCTGCTCCGCTTCGTCGCGGAGCAGGGCACCCGCGTTCGGCACCCTCACGTGCTGACGCCGACCGGCTGGGCGGCGGACGACGACCAGGTGCTCTTCACGATGGACCTCGTCGACGGCGGGTCGGTCGCCGACCTCGTCGGCGACTACGGCGCCCTGCCCGCGCCCCTGGTCGTCACCCTGCTCGACCAGCTGCTCCAGGCGCTCCAGGCGGTGCACGCGGCCGGGGTCGTCCACCGCGACGTCACGCCCGGCAACCTGCTGCTGCGGGCGACCGGCGACGGGCCGCCGCACCTGCTCCTGTCCGACTTCGGCGTCGCCGTCCGCTCCGACCTGCCCCGGCTCACGACGGCCGCCGAGGTCGTCGGCACCCGCGGCTACGTCGCGCCGGAGGTGCTCGCCGGGGCCGACCCCGCGCCCGCGGCCGACCTGTACACCGTCGGCGCGGTGGCGGTGGAGCTCCTGACGGGGCAGCGCCCGCCGCCGGACGCGTCCGCCGCCTCCCTGCGTGCCGCGCTCGACGGTGCCGCCGCGCCGTGGCCGCTGCTGCAGCTCGTCCGCGGCCTGCTCGAGGAGGCGCCGCAGCGCCGGCCGCCGGACGCGGCCACGGCACGCTCGGCCCTCCCCGCCGTGGCCACGGACGGCGGGGTCCGGCCCGGTGGGGACGGGACCGTCGCCGTCCTCCGTCACCTGCCGCCGCTGCCGGACGGCTGGGAGGCGGACGGGCCCACGGCCGGTCGCTCGCCCGCGCGGACGACGGCGGGTCCGTCGAGCGCCCCAGGGCACAGCGGGCGCGGGCTTCCCCGCTGGTACCGGCCGGTGCTCGGCGCGACGGCCGGTCTCCTGCTGCTCGTGCTCAGCGCCCTCGGCGTGCTCCTCGCGGGCTGACCCCTCAGGGCCCTGGGTCGGCGGGCCCGTCCGGGCCCGCGCGCCTGCGCAGGCCCCACAGCACCAGCGCTGCCAGCACGGCGACGAGGAGGACGGCGAGCCCGACGAGCACCACGACGACCGCGGGGAGCGCACGGCCGGACGCCGGCGCCACGTCGTCGGCGGTGGCGACGGCCTCCGGGCTCGCCCCGGTCGACGGTGCGGTCGCGGCCTCCTCGGACGCCGCCGGCGAGGGGGCGGCCGGGTCCGAGGCGGGCACGGCGGCTCCGTCGGTCACGTACTGCGGGCCCTGCTCGGCCTCCCCCAGGAGGTCGACGCCGAGCGTGAACGGGATCGCCAGCCCCTCGTCCTCGACGGACGACGAGTCGCCGTCGAGGGACAGCATGACGAGGTAGTCACCGGCCCGGCTGACGTTGCGCACGGCGTAGAGGTCGAGCTCGCGACGGTTGGCCCACGTCACGGCGTGCGTCGTGATGTACATGTCCTGGGCCTCGCCGTCGCGGAACTCCGTGTACCGCTTGCTCCTGGTTCCCTCGGGGAACGCCGGCAGGCGGTTCTCGTCGAAGACGAGGACGTTGGCGTAGGTGCCCGCGCGGAGCGAGTCCCGCAGCGCGGAGTCCGGCGGTTGCCTCGGGAAGTCGACGCGCAGCGCGAGCTGCTGCCCCCAGCCGACCCGCACCCGGTAGTACACGGTCTCCCCCCGGCGCATCGAGTCCGACCACGCCCCGGGCCGGAGCTCGGTCGCGTCGTTGAAGCTCGGACCGCCGTCCACCGCGACCGGGTCCGGCACCGCCGGTGGCTCGGGGAACACGGTCGTCCGGTCGCCCGCCTCGCCGAGGCCCTCGCTACCGCGCACGGGGGGTTCGAGGCTGATGACGAGCTCCATCGGCAGCGCGACAGGCTGGTCGGTACCCGTCCACTCGACCCGCACCAGGAGGGGACCGCCGGCGAGGCACGTCTCAGGCGCCTGGACGCGCAGCGCGTCGGGGCCGGACAGGACACCCCCGCTCAGGGGCGCCGAGCCCCGGGCGTTGTCGGGGAAGTCGATGCTGGAGGCGCACTGCGGCTCCTCCCCGGGTGCGAGGACGGAGGTGACGAGCATGCCTCGCACCCCGCGCCGCTGCGGGTCGTCACCCCGGGTGATGGTCGCCCCGGCTCGTACCGTCCAGCCGCGCGGGACCTCCACCGTGTAGTACCGGGGCTCGTCGGACCGGATCTCGTCGAGGTACTGGCCCTCCTCGACGAGCGGGGCCCCGGTCGCCTCCAGCGCTCCCTCGACCGGCGTGCCCTCCGGGCGGTAGACCCGGAACCCTCGCAGGGCGCTGGTGTCGAGCGCGGCGCTCAGCTCGGCGGCATCGGCGGCGTCGACGTAGGTGCCGCCCCCGGCGTCGGCGACGCACTGCAGGACCTCCCGCGCCTCGGCGTCGACGCGGAACCCGACGACGTCGATGCGCAGGTCGATGCCACGCGCGGCGAGGTCCGCGGCGACGGGGCAGGGGTCGGGGTCGCACGTGGGCTCGCCGTCGGAGACGAGCACGACGGTCTGCGCGGCGTCCCCGGTGAAGTCCTCCGCCGCGGCGAGCAGGGCCGTGCCGATCGGCGTGTCACCGCGCGGGGCGAGGTCGGCGACCTCGGCGGCGACGGCGTCGGCGTCCACCGGGCCCACCGGTACGCGGAGCGTCGTGTCCTCGCAGGAGCCGGGCGCCTCGGAGTCGACGCCGTCGCCGTAGGTGCGCAGCCCGAGCCGGGTGCCCTCCGGCGTGCTCCGCGCGAGCTCGGTGACGGCCTGCTTCGCGGCGTCCATCCGGGTCTGGCCGCCGCCGGCGTCGGCCTCGGCCATCGAGCCGGAGCTGTCGAGCACGACGACGACCTCCGGCGCCTCCGACGAGCTCGGGGCGCCGACCGCCGAGGCGGCCGGGACGGACCCGACGAGCAGCGACAGCGCAGCGAGCGCGGCAGGTGCGAGCACGGAGCGGTGCATGGGTCCCCCTGGCGTTTGCGGACGTGAACGTTCGCACATGTAAACACCGGGGTCGGGGTCCGCGCAAGCACCCGGTGGTCAGCCGTTCCCGGGGTCGGGAGCCGACGGTCGGGTCAGGCGACCTCGGCGCGCTCCGCCTTCGCCGCGACCGCCTCGCGGTACAGGCGCCCGGCGCGGTAGCTGGACCGCACGAGCGGCCCGGACATGACGCCGAGGAAGCCGACCTCGCGCGCCTCGGCCTCGAGCTCGACGAACTCCTCCGGCTTCACCCAGCGCTCGACGGGGTGGTGCCGCGGCGTCGGGCGCAGGTACTGGGTGATGGTGATGAGGTCGGTGCCGGCCTCGTGGAGGTCGACGAGCGCCTGCGACACCTCCTCGCGGGTCTCGCCCATGCCGAGGATGAGGTTCGACTTCGTCACCAGCCCGGCGTCGCGGCCCTGGGTGAGGACGTCGAGGGACCGCTCGTACCGGAAGGCCGGGCGGATCTGCTTGAAGATCCGCGGGACCGTCTCGACGTTGTGGGCGAACACCTCGGGGGCGGCGTCGAAGACCTGCTGCAGCAGCTCGGGCACCCCGTTGAAGTCCGGGACGAGGATCTCCACGCCGGTGTCGGCGTTGAGGGCGTGGATCTGCCGGATGGTCTCCGCGTACAGCCAGGCGCCGCCGTCGGGCTGGTCGTCACGGGCGACGCCGGTGACGGTGGCGTAGCGCAGGCCCATCCGCTGCACGCTCTCGGCCACGCGCCGCGGCTCGTCGCGGTCCAGCGGCTCGGGCCGGCCGGTGTCGATCTGGCAGAAGTCGCAGCGCCGCGTGCACTGCCCGCCGCCGATGAGGAACGTCGCCTCGCGGTCCTCCCAGCACTCGAAGATGTTGGGGCAGCCCGCCTCCTGGCACACGGTGTGCAGGCCCTCGTCCTTCACGAGCTTCTGCAGGGCCGTGTACTCGGGCCCGGTCCGCACGCGGGTCTTGATCCACGACGGCTTCTTCTCGATGGGGACGGAGGCGTTGCGCGCCTCGACCCGCAGCATGCGGCGACCTTCGGGAGCGACTGTCACGCCACAACGGTACGCCCGCGGTGGGCGTGCGCCCGGCCGGGCCTAGGGTCCCTGCCATGGAGCTGCGCGTGTTCACCGAGCCCCAGCAGGGGGCCTCCTACGACGACCTCCTCGCCGTCGCCCGGACCGCGGAGGAGTGCGGCTACGGCGCGTTCTTCCGCTCCGACCACTACCTCGCGATGGGCGACGGCGACGGCCTGCCCGGGCCCACCGACGCGTGGGTGACGCTCGCCGGGCTCGCGCGCGAGACGAGCACCATCCGCCTCGGCACTCTCGTGACGGCGGCGACCTTCCGCCACCCCGGGCCGCTCGCGATCTCCGTCGCGCAGGTCGACCGGATGTCCGGCGGCCGGGTCGAGCTCGGGCTCGGCTCGGGCTGGTTCGCGCGCGAGCACGAGGCGTACGGCCTCGACTTCCCGCCGCTCGGGGAGCGCTTCGACCGCTACGAGGAGCAGCTCGCGGTCGTGACAGGCCTGTTCCGCACGCCCGTCGGGGCGACGTTCTCCTACGAGGGCGAGCACTACCGCCTCGTCGACAGCCCGGCCCTGCCCAAGCCGGCGCAGGAGCGGCTGCCCGTGATCATCGGTGGCGGCGGCAAGGCGCGGACGCCGCGCCTCGCGGCCCGCTACGCCGACGAGTTCAACCTGCCGTTCGCGTCGCTCGAGGACGCGCGGGCCCAGTTCGACCGGGTGCGCGCCGCGTGCGAGGCCGTCGACCGCGACCCGGCGACCATGACGTTCTCGGCGGCCCTGACGGTGTGCGTCGGCTCCGACGAGGAGACGGTGCGTCGACGGGCCGCCGCCATCGGCAAGGACCCGGACGGGCTGCGCGCGGGCGGCGTCGCCGGCGCGCCGGACGAGGCGGTCGCGACGCTCCGGCGGTGGGCCGGGATCGGCTGCGAGCGGGTGTACGTGCAGTTCCTCGACGTGCACGACCTCGACCACGTCCGCGAGGTCGCCGAGGCCGTCCTGCCGCACGTCCGGTGAGCGCGACGGCCGCACCCTCCGCAGCCTCCGCAGCCACGGCGCGGTCGGTGCTGCCCGTCGTGCTCGACGTCGACACCGGCGTCGACGACGCCCTCGCCCTGCTGTACGCCGTCGCCGAGCCGCGCCTGGACCTGCGGGCGGTCACGTGCGTCGGCGGGAACACCGACCTGCCCGACGTGCTCGCCAACACCACCGCCGTCCTCGCGGTCGCGGGTGCGACCGGCGTCCCCGTCCACGCCGGTGAGCCCCACCCGACGAGCGGCCCGGCGGTGGAGGTGGGGGAGCGCTGGCACGGTGCGGACGGGCTGATGGGGCTGCGGCCCGCCGCCGCCGACCTCGAGGGCCTCGAGCGACCCGCCGTCTCGGCGGAGCACGCCGTCGAGGCCGTCGCGCGCCTCGCCACGACCGGCGGCCCGCCCCTCGTCCTCGTGCCGCTGGGGCCGCAGACGACGGTCGCGGAGCTCGTCTGCCGTCACCCCGAGGCCGTCGCGGCGCTGGACCGCATCCACTTCATGGGTGGCGGCGGCACGGGCGGCAACATCACCCCGGCCGCGGAGTTCAACGTCCACCACGACCCGGCCGCCGCCGACACGGTCGTGCGCAGCGGCGCCCGGGTCGTCATGTACGGCCTGGAGGTGTTCGAGGAGGTGCGGGTGGCCGAGGCCGACGTCCGCCGGCTGGAGTCGGCCGGGGGCCGCGCGTGCCGGCTCGCGGCGCGGCTGCTGCGCGCGAGCGCCGCGAAGCAGGGCCTCGCCGAGGGCACGCTCGGCGACGCCGGGGCCGTGGCCGCGCTCGCGCGACCCGACCTGGCCACGTCCGTGCGGCGGCCGGTGGCGGTCCACGTGGGCGACGGACCGGCGCGCGGCGCCACGGTCGTCGACCGCCGCGCCCACGGCGGGCCGCCGGGGGAGGGCTTCTACGACGTCGACGTCGTCGAGCGGGTGGACGCGGCCGCTCTCGCCGGGCACGTGGTCGACGTGCTGCTGGCCCGCTACGGCTGAGGCGCGACGGCCCCGGCGGGCGCGTGGGGGAGCACGGCCAGCACCTCGCGCTCGACGAGCGGCAGGACGTCCTGGACCGTCACCGGCCGGCCGAGCTCGGCGGACAGCGACGTGACGCCCGCGTCGGGGATGCCGCACGGCACGATCGGCGCCGCCCACGACAGGTCGCAGTCGCAGTTGAGGGCGAAGCCGTGCATCGTCACCCCGCGCGCGACCCGGATGCCGATCGCCGCGACCTTGCGGTCCCGGCCGCCGGCCCCGAGGCCGCCGTCGCCGCGGACCCACACCCCCGAGCGGCCGTCGACCCGCTCGGTCGCGAGCCCGAGCGCGTCGCAGACGGCGATGAGGGCGCCCTCGAGCCGACGGACGTAGGCGACGACGTCGACGGGCTCGGGCAGCCGCACGAGCGGGTAGCCGACCAGCTGGCCCGGGCCGTGCCACGTGATCTTGCCGCCGCGGTCGACGTCGACGACGGGCGTGCCGTCGCTCGGGCGCTCGTGCGGGCTCGTCCGCTTCCCCGCGGTGTAGACGGCCTCGTGCTCGAGCAGCAGCAGCCGCCCCGGCCCGCCGGCGACCACGCGCTCGTGCTCCTCGCGCTGCCGCTGCCAGCCGTCGAGGTACGGCACGTGGCCGGTCAGGCGGTCCACGACGACGTGACCGGTGCTCGCAGGCGTGCCGAGGGTGCTCGCGCTCACCGTCCCATGGTCGCACCGTGCGGGACGCGACGGTGCGGCGGACCCGGCGGACCCGGCGGACCGGGGGTCAGGGGCGCTCGAGCACCGACACGAGCGCGACGAGCGCGGCGCGGAAGGCGTCGAGGTCGCAGTGGCGGGCGACCTCCTCGTCGACCAGGCGCAGGTCCAGGCCCGAGCCCGCGACCGACACGAACGTCTCCCTGCCGCTCGGGGTGAGCGACACCAGGCGGCGCCGTCGGTCACGGACGTCCTGGACGCGCTCCACGTGCCCCTCGCGCTCGAGGCGGTCGAGCGTCCGCGACATGGTCTGGTCCTCCACGCGCGTGAGGCCTGCCACCTCGTGCTGCGACATGGGACCGGCCATGAGGTGCGCGAGCACGCCGAAGCCCGCGTGCGTGAGGCCGAAGGCGGCGAGACCCTCGTTCCACCGGTGCTCGACCACCCGGGCGGCCGTCGACAGCAGCCTGCCCGTCGGCCACGCGGTCACGTCGTCGCCGGCCGGGTCGCGCACGACGTCGGGGCCCCGGTCGCCTGCCGGGGTGCTGGGAGCGCTCACCACGGGCAGACCGTACGGCCGACCGGTCCGGAGTGCCCTCCACGGCTCATCCCTATATCGTACGCCTGCTGACCATTCGCACACGAAGTACCGCCAGGAGGAGCCCGTGTCCCACGAGCCGTCCCACCGTGCCGCACCGGTTGCCGACGACGAGGTCCCGTCCGACCCGGCGGGGCCCGGTCGGGGCACCTCGGGCGACGGCACGTCCCGCGCCCGCTGGCTCGTGCCCGCCGTCCTCCTCGTCGTGTGGCTGGCCGTGGCCGCGGTGGGCGGCCCGTTCCAGGGCCGGCTCGCCGAGGTGCAGGAGAACGACAGCGCCGCGTTCCTGCCCGACGGGGTCGAGTCGACCCGGGTCACCGAGCTCGCCGAGGGCTTCACCGACAGCGACACGTTCCCCGCCTTCGTCGTGGTGGAGCGGGAGGACGGCCCGCTCACCCCCGAGGACCTCGAGGCCGTGGCGACCTTCGCCGAGCAGGTGCCGGACGCGCCCGTCGTCGTCGGCACCACGGACGACGACCTCCCCGACCTCGTGGTGGGCGACTTCCTCGCCGCGACGGCCGGGCCGCCCGGCCAGGGCCCGGTGGCGGTGGTCCCGTCCGAGGACGGCGAGGCCGTCCTCCTCCTGCTCCCGGTGGACGCGTCGGCGATCGAGGAGCCCCTGGCCGACGGCGAGACCGCGCTCACCGTCGTCGTGGAGTCCGTCCGCGAGGCGGACGAGGCCCTGCCCGACGGGCTGGCCTCCTACGTCGCGGGCCCCGCGGGAACCCTCGCGGACTTCGCGGCCGCCTTCGGCGAGATCGACGGCATCCTCCTCGGGGTCGCGCTGGCCGCCGTCCTCGTGATCCTCCTGCTCGTCTACCGCAGCCCCTCGCTGCCGTTCCTCGTCATCTTCTCCTCGGTGTTCGCCCTGGCGGCCGCCAGCGTCGTCGTCTACCTGCTGGCCCGGGAGGGGCTCGTCGACCTCAACGGGCAGTCGCAGGGCATCCTCTTCATCCTCGTCGTGGGGGCCGCGACCGACTACGCGCTGCTGCTGGTGGCGCGCTACCGCGAGGAGCTGCGTCGCCACGACGACCGGTACACCGCCATGCGCGTCGCGTGGCGCCGGGCCGTCGAGCCGGTCCTCGCCTCCGGCACGACGGTCGTGCTGGGCCTGCTGTGCCTGCTGCTGTCCGACCTCGGCAGCAACCGCGGCCTCGGCCCGGTCGCGTCCGTCGGCATCGTCATGGCGATGCTGTCGGCGCTCACGTTCCTGCCCGCGGCGCTGCTCCTGCCGGGGCCGCTCGTCGTGCTGCTCGCGGTCGGGGCGGGCGCGGGCGTGCCCGCCGCCCTGGCCGGCCTGGCCGGGGCGCCCTCGGGCGCCGTCGCGGTCGCCGCGGTCGTCGGGGCGGCGCTGGCGGTGGCGCTCGTCGTCCTCGTGGCGCTCCGGCTGCGCCGCCGCCGGGCCCGCCGCGCCGCCGCCGGTGAGCCGCTCGGGGCGGGCCGGTGGGTGTTCTGGCCCGCCGAGCCGCACCTGGGCGAGACCGGCGCGGAGGGCCGCGGGGTGTGGGCGCGCGTCGCCACTCTCGTCGGCCGGCGCCCCCGCGCCGTGTGGCTGGGCACGGTCGCGGTCCTCGGTGTGCTCGCGGCGTGCCTGCCGCTGCTGGAGGCCGACGGCGTCGCGCAGTCCGACGTGTTCCTCGTCGAGGTGGAGTCGGTGCAGGGCCAGGAGGTGCTCGCCGAGCACTTCCCGGCGGGCTCGGACTCCCCGACCCTCGTGGTGGCCGACGAGGTGGACGCCGACGCGGTCCTCGACGTCGTGCGCGCCGAGCCGGGCGTGACCTCGGCGGACCTCACGCGGGCACCGGGCCCGGACCCGACGCAGCCGGGGGAGGTGCTCGTGAGCGACGGCCTGGTGCAGGTCGAAGCCGTGCTCGCCGACCCCGCGGACTCCCTCGCCGCCCAGGACACCGTCGAGCGGCTGCGGGCCGATCTCGACGCCGTGTCGGTCGACGCCCTCGTCGGCGGGCAGACCGCGCAGCAGCTCGACGTGCTCGACGTGTCGACCGCCGACCTCTACCGGATCATCCCGGTGGTCCTCGCCGTCATCTTCGTCGTGCTCGCGCTCCTGCTGCGCAGCCTCGTCGCGCCCGCCCTCATCCTCGCGGCGAACATCCTGTCCTTCGCCGCGACGCTCGGTGCCTCGGCGCTCGTGTTCGACTACGTGCTCGACTACCCGGGTGCGGACCCGGCGGTGCCGCTGTTCGGCTTCGTGTTCCTCGTGGCCCTCGGCATCGACTACTCGATCTTCCTCATGACGCGGGTGCGGGAGGAGTCGGAGCGGATCGGCACGAGGCCGGGCATCCTGTCGGGCCTCGCGGTGACGGGCGGGGTCATCACGTCCGCCGGGATCGTCCTGGCGGCCACCTTCGCGGCGCTCGGGGTCCTGCCGATCCTGTTCCTCGCGCAGATCGCCTTCATCGTCGCCTTCGGCGTGCTCCTCGACACCTTCGTCGTCCGCTCGCTGCTCGTGCCGGCCCTCGGCTACGACATCGGCCGGCGCATCTGGTGGCCGCACCGCATGAGCCGCGCCGACGCGCCCGGTGAGCTCGCGGCGGCCGGGCACGGGCGCCACGTCGAGGAGCGGGCCGCCGAGCCCGTCGCCTGACCGGCGCCGCCCGACCGGGCGCCCGCCGGTGGGGACCGCTACCCGGCGGCGAGCACGGTGAGCGCGGTGGCGAGCGACACCTCGACGCCGGCCCCGAGCACGTCGCCGGACAGCCCGCCGAGTCGCCGGTACGCGACGAGGGCGACGAGCGCCGCCGCGAGCGCCCCGCCCGCGACGGCTACGACCGCGGTGACCGCGCCGCCGCGGGCCAGGGCTGCCCCGGCGACGGCGAGGAGCAGCAGGGGCAGCCCGGCCAGCGACCGCGGGACGCTGCCGAGGACGCCCGCGCCCAGGCCGCCGGCCCGTGCGGGCCTCGTGCCGCGCGCGGTGAGCAGCGGCAGGACCGCCCGCGACACCGCCCACGCGAGGACGAGGGTGCCGAGCCGCGTCGGCCACGGCCCGTCCGACCCGACGACGGCGGCGACGGCGGCCGCCTGCGCGAGCAGGACGAGCAGCAGCGCACTCGCCCCGGCGGGCCCGACGTCGCCGCGTCGCATGACCTCCAGCGCCCGCTCCGGGGGGCCGTGCACGGCGAGACCGTCGGCGGTGTCGGCGAGGCCGTCCAGGTGCAGCACCCGCGTGGCGAGCGCCCCCGCGGCCACGGCGGCGGCGCCCGCGGCGAGCGGCGGCGCCCCGGCGCCGGCCAGGGCGACGGCGGTACCGCCCGCGACCGCACCGAGGACGGCTCCGGGAAGCACCGAGGCGAGCATCGCGACGGCGGCGGCGCCGCGGTCGACCGTTCGCGGGGAGGGCACGGGCAGCACGGTGAGGGTGCCGAACGACAGCCGCAGGCCGTCGAGGAGGACCTCGCGCGGGGGTCGTCGGGCCGGTGCCGTCACGCCGCCGCCGTCACTGCGCCGGGGTCGGCAGCAGGTCGGCGAGCAGCGCCGTCTCGGCGAGCAGGTCCGAGGCGGCCCCCAGCAGCGGCAGGGCCGCGAGGGCGCCGCTGCCCTCCCCGAGGCGCATGCCGAGGTCGAGCAGGGGCTGCAGCCCCAGGGCGTCGAGAGCAGGGGCGTGCGCGGGCTCGGCCGAGCGGTGCCCGGCGGCGAACCACGCCGCCGTACCCGGGGCCGCGCGCTCGGCCGCCAGCGCGGCCGCCGTGACGACGACGCCGTCCAGCAGGACGGGGGTGCGCCGCCGCGCGGCCTGCGCGCAGATCCCGGCCATGGCGGCGAGGTCGGCCCCACCCAGCGCGCCGAGCAGGGCCCGCGGGTCCTCGCCGTGGGCGTCGCGGGCGCGTGCGACCGCGGTCGTCACCACCTCGCGCTTGCGGGCGAGGGCGTCGTCGCCGACGCCGGTGCCGCGACCGGTCAGGCCCGCAGGGTCCTGCCCGAGCAGGGCCGCGACGAGCGCCGCGGCCGGGGTCGTGTTGCCGATGCCCATGTCGCCGACCACGAGCAGGTCGGCGCCGGCGTCGACGGAGTCGTCGGCGAGGTCGGCCCCGGCGGCGAGGGCGGCGTCGAGCTCGGCCGGGGTGAGGGCGTCGTCGGTGTCGATGCTGCCCGAGCCGCGGCGCACCTTGTGCGCGGTCAGCGCCGGGTCGGTGCCGTCGGGCCAGTCGACGTCGACGGCGAGGTCGTGGGTGCGCACGTGCACCCCGAGACGGCGCGCGAGCACGGTGGCGGCCGCCCGGCCGTCGAGGAACGCACGGACCATGAGCGGCGTCACGGTCGGCGGGAAGGCCGACACCCCGCGCGCGACGACGCCGTGGTCGCCCGCCACCACGTGCAGGTGCACGTGGCGCGGCGGTGGCGGGGTCGCCCGGCCCCGCACCCCCGCCCACCACACGGCGAGGTCGCCGAGGCGACCGAGTGCGCCCGGGGGCGTGGCGAGCGCGGCGAGGCGGTCCGCGGCGGCCGCGGCGGCGGCGGCGTCGGGGGCGGGGACCGCGCGGGTGTCGGGCGGCGTCGTCGCCCGGCTCACCGCGGCAGCCGGCGCACGTCGAGCCGCTCCTCGACCGCGGTGCCGTCCGCGCCGCGCTCGACGACGTAGGCGCCCGCGCCGTCGCGCTCCACGACCGCCTCCACGAGGTCGGTGCCGCGGTACACGAGGCCGGCGCCGTCGTCGGTGCAGTACGTGCGGCCGAGGGTGCCGTCGGCGACGAGGCGGTGCACGAGCGGGCGGCGGCGGGCCTCGGAGTCGTAGTGGACGCCGTTGTCGTACGGCAGCAGGGCGAGGGAGTCGGTGACGGGGTCGAGGTCGGGACCGAAGGAGTCGGTCGTGCCGCCCCGGTGCCAGCAGATCGACCCCGCGCTCACCCCGCCGAGCACGACCCCGGCCTGCCACACGTCGCGGAAGGTGCGGTCGAGGCCGTGGGCGCGCCACACCGCCAGCAGGTTGACGACGGACCCGCCGTTGACCCACACGACGTCGGCGGCGTGCAGGTGGCCGGGCACGTCGTCGACGTTGGGCATGGAGAACAGCGTGAGGTTCGTGAGGTCGACGCCGGCCGCGCGGCCGGCCTCGGCCGCCCACGCGAGCCAGTGCGCCTGGTCGCCGTTGGCGGTGTGCAGGACGGTGACGCGGGGGGCCCTCCCGGTCACGCCCGCGAGCTCCACGCAGTGGTGCAGCAGGGGACCGAACGCGACGCGCGAGCGGTGGCCGGGGACCCAGCCCCCGGACGTGGCGACGATGGTGGGGGCGTCGGCGGGCACGGCGGTCCTCCGGGTGGTGGTGGTCGTGGTGGTGGCGTTCGAGGCGATGGTGGTGGTCGCGGACGGCCTCCGGCGCGGGCCGTCAGCCGGGAGGGTGCAGGCCGAGGTGGCGCAGCACCGCCGTGGCCCCCCGCCGTCCGGACACGAGCGCACCTTGGATCGACGGCGTGTCACGGGAGTCGCCCACGACGAAGCGGCCGTCGGTCAGGTCGACGGGCCGGCGCAGCGGCAGGGGCGGCGTCGCCCGGGGCAGGGCGTGCGGGATCTCGTGGACCGCGACGTCCGGACCGAGCGCCTCCGGGGCGACCCCCAGCACGCGGGCCGCGCCGGTCCGGACGTGCGCGAGGGCCGCGCGGCGGTCCTCGCCGAGCACCCCGAGGACGGTGGTGGCCACGAGGTCCGAGCGCCCGCGCAGCCCGGGCGGGAGGTACGTGGGGGCGGAGCGGGACAGCGCGACGGTGTTGACGACCCCGAGGCGGCGCCGGTGCGACCCGTCCCCGGACACGTGGAGGTAGCGGCCCCGCCGGCCCAGCGGCAGCGGCTCCGGCGTCAGGTGCCAGACGGTCGTGAGGGCGCGCTCGGCGGGCACCGGGCGCTGCAGCAGCGACGCGGTCGCCGCCACGTGGCCCGCGAGCACGACGCACCGGGTGCGCACGACGTGCTCGGCGCCGTCGGCGCTCGCGTGCACCTGCCACGTGTCGGCGGTCGGGGTGACGGCGTCCACGTGGACGCCCGTGCGGACCGTGCCCGCGGGCAGGGCGGCGGCGACCGTGTCGGGCAGCGCCTGCATGCCGGTGCGGGGCAGGCCGGGGGCGCGGCCCAGCGCGGACGCCGCGAACGAGCGCAGCAGCAGGTCGACGTACCGGCGTGACGTCGTGCCCTCCGCGTCGGCGAGCGTGCCGGTGAGGAAGGGCTCGACGGCCTCGCGCCGCAGCGGTCCCGTGAGGCCCGCGGCGTCGAAGGCCGCGTGCCAGCCGGTGTCCGGCGCCGAGGCGAGGGACCTCACCGGCGACAGGACCGCGCGCGCCACGAGCCGCACGAGACCGAGCACGTCCCGTGGGGCGAGCAGGCCCGAGCGGAGCATGCCCGGCAGGGCCCGCGGCTCGCGGACCGGGTCGGCGAGCAGGGTGGTGGGCCGGCCGGGCCGCGCCGTCGCGACGCCGGCCGGGAGCGGCTGCAGCCCGAGGTCGTCGACGTGGAGGAACCACGGCAGCACGGGGTACGTCGGGTTGAGCAGCTGGAAGCCGTGGTCGACGAGCACGCCGTCGACCACGTCGGTCCGGACGCGGCCACCCACGACGGGGGCGGCCTCGAGCACGTGCACGTCGAGGCCGGAGCCCATGAGGGCGCGCGCGCACGCCAGACCGGCGAGCCCCGCCCCGACCACGACGACGTCCACCTGCACCGGGAGGCCGCCGGCGCGGGCGTCCTGCACGGCGGCGCCCGGACCGTAGGCCCCGGCCAGGCCGGCGGCGCGGGGGCCGTCGGCCGCGACGGCGGCGTCGGGCTCGGACGGCACGGCGGGCACGACGAGCACCGTAGCCGCAGGCCTGTGGACGACGCCCGCGGGGGAGCGGCCGTCCGTGCTGGGCTTGGGGGGTGGACGGGGACCAGGTGGGCGGACGGCCGGTCGCGCACCGGCACGCGGCGGGCGACGCGGGCGCGCGCGGGGACGAGGACGAGGCGGGGGACGGCGGCGCCCTCGGCTCGGTCGTCGCCGGCGTGCGGCTGACGTCGTGGCTCGGCTCGGGGTCGAGCGGCTCGGTGTGGGCGGGCACCGACGAGGCGACGGGCGAGCGCGTCGCGGTCAAGCTGCTGCGCGACGCCACCGCCTCGTCCGGACGCTGGCCCGCGGAGGCGCGGGTGCTGCAGGAGGTGGACCTGCCCCACCTGCTCGCGCTGCGCCGCGTCGGCACCGACCCGCCCGCCGTGGTCACCGAGCTCGCCGTGGGCGGCTCGCTCGCGTCCCAGGTGCGGGCCCGCGGCCCGCTCGAGGCCGGGGAGGTCGTGACGGTGCTGCTCCCGCTCGCCGACACTCTCGCCGGCCTGCACCGCCGGGACGTCGTGCACGGCGACGTGAGCGGCGGCAACGTCCTCTTCGTCGACCTCGGCCGGCCCGTGCTCGCCGACCTCGGCGCGGCCTCCGCCGCCCGGCGCGGCCGACGGCGCGGGGCGGTGCCGGGCACCCCCGGCTACGCAGCCCCGGAGGTGCTGGCCGGCGGGCCGCCGAGCGGCCCGGCGGACGTCCACGGCCTCGGGGCGGTCGCGTGGCTCGCGCTCACGGGCGCGGCGCCGCCGGTGGCGGGGGACCGGCTGCCGCTGCGCCTGCTGGCACCGGAGTGCCCGGACGGCCTCGTCGACCTCGTCCTCGCGATGCTCGACCCCGACCCGGCGCGGCGGCCGGCGCCCGCCGACGTCGCCCGTCGCGCCCGCGCCGCGGCACCCGCCCGGCCCGTCCGGCTCGTCCCCGCCGCGGCCCGAGGGGTCCCCGCGGAGGAGGCGCTCACGTCCCGCGTCGACGGCTGGTCCCCGGGCGGGGGTGGCCGGCGCCGCGGGACGGGGTGGCGGGTGGCGGCTCTCACCGCCGCCGCCCTCGTGGCGCTCGCGGCGTGCGCGGCGGGCCTCGCCGGGGTGCTCCCGCCGGTCGGCGGTGACGCGCCCCGCGCCGCCCCGCTCCCGGCGCCTGCCGCACCGCACCCGGCCCCCGCCACGACGCCCACGGCCCTCGTCGCGACGCCCCCGGGCCCTGCCGCGCCCTCCCCGGTGCCTGCCGTCCCGGCGCCCCGGTCACCCGACGGCCCGGTCGGGCCCACCGCCACCGAGCCGCTGCACGCGCGGGTCACCCGGCTCGTCGGGGCACGGGAGGCCGCGCTGCGCCGGGGTGACGCGGCCGCCGCCGCGCGCGTGCACGTGCCCGGCACGGCCTTCGCGGGCGCGGACGAGCGGCTCACCGGTCGCGGGCCGCTCGACGTGCGCTTCGAGGTGACGTCGGTCGTGCCGGTGGCCGACGACGTCGCGGACGTCGGCCTGCTCACGCGGTGGGGCGGTGGCGCGGCCGTCCCGGAGCGGGTGCGGGTGCGGCTCGTCGAGGACGGCGGCCGGTGGCTGCTCGCCGACGTGCGGACCGCCCCGGCTCCCACCGGGGCGGGACCGGACGGCGGCGAATGAGGCCCGTCGCTGGTGCCGCTACTGCTCCGCGAGCCAGCGGGCGGCGTGGTCGAGGTCGGCGTGCACGAAGTCGAAGCCGGCGTCGAGGAGGACCCGCGGCACCATCCGCTGGCTC
This sequence comes from Aquipuribacter sp. SD81, assembly GCF_037153975.1. Classification (NCBI taxonomy): domain Bacteria; kingdom Bacillati; phylum Actinomycetota; class Actinomycetes; order Micrococcales; family Intrasporangiaceae; genus Aquipuribacter; species Aquipuribacter sp. SD81. The sequence continues at coordinate 14,847 of NZ_JBBAYJ010000011.1, read as the reverse complement.
GACGTCACGTCGTCGGCGAACTCGCCGAGCACGACCTTGAGGGCGACACCCGGGACGGGCACGACCGCCGGGCGGCCGAGGGCGCGCGCGACGGCCTTCGTCACGTCGACGTTGCGGGCCGGCTCCGGGGAGCCGAGGTTGACGGGCCCGGACACGTCGGCGTCGAGCAGGAACTCGATCGCCCTCACCTCGTCGACGAGCGTGATCCACGGCCACCACATCCGGCCGTCGCCGATCGGGCCCCCGACACCGGCCTTGAGGATGGGCAGCAGCCGCCCGAACGCACCGCCGCCCGGTGCCATCACGAGCCCGGTGCGCAGGCACACCGTGCGGATGCCCGCGGCGGCCGCCGGGGCGGTCTCCGCCTCCCACGCCTCGACGACGTCGGCGAGGAAGCCGTCGCCACGGGCCGCGCCCTCGAGAAGCACCTCCTCGCCGCGGTCGCCGTAGTACCCGACGGCCGACCCGGACAGGAGCACCCGGGGGGCGGGGTCGAGCTGCGTCACCGCGCGCACGACGGTGCGGGTCCCGTCCACGCGCGAGCGGAGGATCGTCTCCTTGTACGCCGCGGTCCACCGCTTGTCGCCGACCCCGGCGCCGGCCAGGTGGACGACCGCGTCGGTGCCGGCGAGGCCCGCGAGGTCGACCGTGCCGGCCTCCGGGTCCCACGACACCTCGTCGGCGGCCCGCGCCGCGCGCCGGACGAGCCGGACGACCTCGTGGCCCGACGTCCGCAGCGCCGGGACCAGCGCCGAGCCGATGAGACCGGAGGCACCCGTGACAGCGACCTTCACCCGGTCACCTCCCTCTCGCCGTCCGGTCCGTCAGAGCCCGAGGTCGGACTCGAACGCGCCCGCCTCGAGGCGCTCCTTCACCGCGGTGAGGAAGCGCGCCGCGTCGGCGCCGTCGACGATCCGGTGGTCGTAGGACAGCGCGAGGTACGCCATCGACCGGATCGCGATCGAGTCGTTGCCGTCGGCGTCCTTGACGACCATCGGCCGCTTGACGACCGCGCCCGTGCCGAGGATGCCCACCTGCGGCTGGTTGAGGATCGGCGTGTCGAACAGCGCGCCGCGGCTGCCGGTGTTGGTCAGCGTGAACGTGCCGCCCCCGAGCTCGTCGGGGCTCACCTTGTTGTCGCGCGTGCGGGCCGCGAGGTCGGCGATCTTGCGCGCGATGCCGGCGATGTTGAGGTCGCCGGCGTCCTTGATGACGGGCACGAGCAGGCCGCGCTCGGTGTCGACCGCGACGCCGAGGTGCTCGGCGCCGTGGTAGACGACCTCCTCGCCCTCGATGCTCGCGTTGACCACCGGGTACTGCTTGAGCGCCTCGACGGTCGCGAGCGCGAAGAAGGGCAGGAACGACAGCTTGACGCCCTCCCGCTCGGCGAAGGCGTCCTTGGCGCGGGCGCGGAGCGCGGCCACCCGCGTGACGTCGACCTCGACCACGGTCGTGAGCTGGGCCGACACCTGCAGCGACTCGACCATGCGCTGCGCGATGACCTTGCGCAGCCGGCTCATCTTCTCCCGCGTGCCGCGCTTGGCGGACACCGCGGCCGGCTGCTTCGCGGCCGCGCCGCCCTGCGTCGCCTCCTGCTGGGCGGGCGCCTGCGACGCGGCGGCCGCGGGGGCCTCCTGCGCGGGGGCGGGTGCCTGGGCGGCCTTCTCGGCGGCCTCGGCCGCGGCGAGCACGTCCTGACGGCGGATACGCCCACCCACGCCGCTGCCGGTCACGCTGCTGAGGTCGACGCCGCGGTCGGCGGCGAGCTTGCGCACGATCGGCGTGATGTAGCCGCTCTGGTCGCCGACGGCGGACATGCCCTGCCCGCCGCCCTGCCCGTCGCCCTGCCCGTCGCCCTGACCGCCCGAGGGCACCTGCGGGTCGGCGGAGGTGTACTGCGCCGCCTCGGACTCCTCCGCGCTGGGCCCGCGGTCGCCCTCGCCGGCCGCGTCCTCGGCCTGCTCCTTCGCCTCGGGGGTGCCGGGGGTCTGCTCGGGGCTCGGGTCGTCCGTGCCTGAGGTGTCGGTCGGGGCCGCCATCTCGGTCGGCTCGGACCCGGCCGCGGCGTCCTCGGCGTCGGCCGGCGGCGTGGGCTCCTGCCCGCCGTCGGACGAGCCGGACGCGTCGTCGGACCCGCCGTCGGAGCCGCCGGAGGCCTGCGAGGCGTCACCCACCACCACGAGCGGGGCGCCGACCTCGGCGGTCTCGTCCTCCTGCACGAGGATGCGGAGCACCGTGCCGCCGACCGGCGACGGGACCTCGGTGTCGACCTTGTCGGTCGAGACCTCGACGATCGGCTCGTCGACCTCGACCGTGTCGCCCTCGGACTTGAGCCAGCGGGTGATGGTGCCCTCGGTCACGCTCTCGCCGAGCGCCGGCATGACGATCTCCGTGCCGCCGTCGGACTGCTTCGTGTCAGCGTGCGGCTTCTCGGCGGGCGCGTCGGCGTCCTGGCTGGGCGTCTCGGCCGGCTCGTCGGCCGAGTCCTGGCCGGCGGACTCGTCACCGGGGCCGCCGTCGCCGGCGCCCTCGTCCGCGTCGTCCTGCCCGCCCTCGTCCGCGGAGGACTGCTGCGGCTCGTCGGACCCGCCGTCACCACCGCCGTCACCGGCCTCGGACTCCTCGCCGATGACGGCGATCTGCGCGCCGACCTCGGCCGTCTCGTCCTCGGGCACCGAGATCTCCAGCAGCACGCCCGCGACGGGGGAGGGGATCTCGGTGTCGACCTTGTCGGTCGCGATCTCGACCAGCGGCTCGTCCTGCTCGACCCGGTCGCCCACCTGCTTGAGCCATCGCGTGACCGTCCCCTCGGTGACGCTCTCGCCGAGGGGCGGCATGTTGACCGGGTTCGCCATGACTGGTCGTCCTCCGTGTGGCTGTGACGGGTGTGTGGTGCGGGTGCGGGCGGTGCTGGTGCGCGTGGTGCGTGCGTCAGGAGTGCGAGTGCAACGGCTTGCCGGCGAGCGCCAGGTGCGCCTCGCCCATGGCCTCGTTCTGGGTCGGGTGCGCGTGGACGAGGGAGGCGACGTCCTCGGGGTACGCCTCCCAGTTGACGATGAGCTGGCCCTCGCCGATCTGCTCGCCCATGCGCGTGCCGACGGCGTGGACGCCGACGACCGGCCCGTCGACCTCGCGGACGAGCTTGACGAAGCCCGTGGTGCCGAGGATCTGGCTCTTGCCGTTGCCGCCGAGGTTGTACTCGTAGGTGGCGACCCGGTCCTCGCCCAGCTTCTCCTTCGCCTGCTTCTCGGTGAGGCCGACGCTGGCGACCTCGGGCTCGGAGTACGTGACGCGGGGGACGTTGACGTCGACGACGGGCGCCGGGTTGAGCCCGGCGATCTCCTCGGCCACGAAGATGCCGTGGGCGAAGCCGCGGTGCGCGAGCTGCAGGCCGGGGACGATGTCGCCCACCGCCCACACGTTCTCCACCCCGGTGCGCAGGCGCTCGTCGGTGGGCACGAAGCCGCGGTCGACGGTGATCCCGGCCTCCTCGTAGCCGAGGCCCTCGGTGACCGGCCCGCGCCCGACGGCGACGAGCAGCAGGTCGGCACGCAGCTCCTCGCCGTTCTCCAGCGAGACGGTGACGCCGTCGTCGTCCTGGGTCGCGCCGGTGAACTTGACGCCCGTCTTGAAGGCGATCCCGCGCTTGCGGTACGCCCGCTCGAACGCCTTGGAGACGGCCTCGTCCTCGGCCGCGACGAGCCGCGGCAGGGCCTCGACGATCATCACCTCCGAGCCGAAGGAGCGCCACACGCTGGCGAACTCGACGCCGATGACCCCGCCGCCGAGGACGACGACCTTGTCCGGGACGTGGTCGAGGGCCAGCGCGCCGTCGCTGGTGACGATGCGCCCGCCGACCTCCAGCCCGGGCAGGGTGCGCGCGTACGAGCCGGTGGCGAGGACCACGTGGCGCCCGGTCAGCCGCTGGCCGTCGACCTCGACCGTGCGGGCGTCGGCCAGGCGGCCCGTGCCCTCCACGTAGGTGATCTTCCGGCTCTTCACGAGGCCCTGCAGGCCCTTGTACAGCCGGCCGACCACGCCCTCGCGGTACTTGGTGACCGCGGGCACGTCGACGCCCTCGAGCGTCGCCTTGACGCCGTAGTGCTCGGAGTCGCGCGTGCTGTCGGCGACCTCGGCCGCGTGCAGCAGCGCCTTCGTCGGGATGCAGCCGCGGTGCAGGCAGGTGCCCCCGAGCTTGTCCTTCTCGACGAGCGCGACGTTCATGCCGAGCTCGGCGGCCCGCAGCGCGCAGGCGTAGCCCCCGCTGCCCCCGCCGAGGATGACGACGTCGTACTCGCCGGACTGGCCCGTGCCCTCAGCCACTGCGTTCTCCCGGTTCCCCGCCCCGCGGGGCGGCTGTGCTCCTGGCGGTCGTCGGCAATCCAACCACCTCAGACCGAACGGTTCTCCAGCAGGCGCACGAGCGTGGCGACCGCCGCGCCCGTGCCGCCCTTGTGGACGTGGTCGAACGGCCCGCCCTCGTTGAACGCCGGCCCCGCGATGTCGACGTGCGCCCACGGCACGTGCTGCTCGCCGCCGGTCGGCACGAACTCCTGCAGGAAGACGCCGGCCGTCAGCATGCCCGCGTCGCGCTTGCTGGAGATGTTGGCGATGTCGGCGACCGTGGAGTCCATGGTCGCGCGCAGGTGCGCCGGCAGCGGCATGGGCCACATCTCCTCGCCCGCGACGTCGGCGTTGGCGACGACCTCGCTGCGCAGGGCGTCGTCGTTGGCCATGACGCCCGACACGCGGCTGCCGAGGGCGACGACCTGGGCGCCGGTGAGGGTGGCGACGTCGATGACGGCGTCCGGGGACTGCTCGAGCGCCGTCACGATGGCGTCGGCCATGACGAGCCGGCCCTCCGCGTCGGTGTTGAGGACCTCCACGGTCCGCCCGCCGTACATCGTGATGACGTCGCTCGGGCGCTGCGCGGCGCCGCCGGGCATGTTCTCGGCGAGCGCGAGGTAGCCCGTCACGGCGACCGGCAGGCCGAGGCGCGCGGCGGCGACGACCGTGGACAGCACGGCGGCGGCGCCGCTCATGTCGGCCTTCATGCCGGGCATGGACGCCGGCGGCTTGAGCGAGATGCCGCCGGTGTCGAAGGTGATGCCCTTGCCGACGAGGGCGACGTGGCCCTTCGCGCGTGACGGCGAGTACGACAGGGTGACGAGCCGCGGCGGGCGCGAGGAGCCCTGCCCGACGGCGAGGATCCCGCCGTAGCCCTTGCGCGCGAGCTGCTTCTCGTCGAGCACCTGGACCTTGACCGGCAGCGAGCGCACCGCCTGCTCGGCGCGGTCGGCGAACGTGGCCGGGTGCAGGTCCAGCGGCGGCGTGTTGACGAGGTCGCGCGCGAGCGCGACCGCCGCGGCGACGACCTGCCCGCGCTCCACCGCGGCGCGCACGTCCTTGTCGCGGCGCGCGCCGACGTGCACGAGCAGCTCCGTGACGCCGTCCCGGCCGTCGGCGCCCTTGGCGTCCTTGCCCTTCGCGTCCTTGTCCCGCGAGGCCGTCGTCGCGCCGGACGCGAGGCCCGACTTGTAGGCGGTGAAGCGGTAGGCCCCCAGCAGCGCGCCCTCGGTGACGGCCCGCGCGTGCTCCGCCTCCTCGGTCGGGAGGACGACGAGGACGGTGCTCGCGCGGCTCACCGCGCGCAGCGCGGCACCCGCGGCCCGCCGCAGGGTGTCCGGGGTCACGTCGTCGCCGTCCGGACGGCCGAGGCCGACGAGGACGACCTGGTCGACCTCGAGGCCCTCGACGCCGGGCAGGCGCAGCGTGGTGGACGCCTTGCCCGTGAAGTCGAGCGCGGCCGCGGCGGCCTCGAGGGCGTGGACGCTGTCCTCGGGCAGGTCCTCGACCGCCACGGTGGCGCCGTCGGGTCCCTGCACCATGCCGACGACGGCCGCGTCGGCGGTGACGCCGGACAGCTTCCTCGTGCTCGCGGTGACGGCGGGGAGCGCGTCCCTGGTGGTGCCCTGCTGGGCCGACGGGGTGGCGGTGGGGCTCACGAGCGTCCTCTCCTCCCGCGCGCTGCGCGGGACGTCCGGGTGGTCCTCGACGACCCGTCACGACGCGGCACCAGCGGGTGCGGGCGACGGCACGGGCCCGGCTGCGCGCCGAGACTACGGTGCTCGGGTGGCCGACACCTCTTCTGCCCTGCTCCGCTCGCCGCTGGACGCGCTGCACGAGGAGGCGGGCGCCCGTCGGGCCGAGTTCGGCGGCTGGTCGATGCCCGTGGAGTACGGCGCCGGCACCCTCGCCGAGCACGCCGCCGTGCGCGAGCGGGTCGGGCTCTTCGACGTCTCCCACCTCGGCACGGTCCTCGTGCGCGGCGCCGGGGCCGTCGCCCACGTCGACACCGTCCTGAGCAACTCCCTGGACCGGGTGGGGTCCGGTCAGGCGCAGTACACCCTGTGCCTGGCCGAGGACGGCGGCATCGTCGACGACCTCATCGCCTACCGCGTCGCCGACGACGACCTCGTCCTCGTGCCGAACGCCGCCAACGCCGCCGAGGTGGTGCGCCGGCTGCGCGACGGCGCCCCCGCCGGCGTCGAGGTCGTCGACGTGCACCGGGAGGTCGCCGTGCTCGCGGTGCAGGGCCCGCGCGCCGACGCGGTGCTCGCCGCGGCGGGGCTGCCGCACGGCCACGACTACATGTCGTTCACCGTGGTCGACGAGGCGTCCGGTGAGGGGTCGTCGGTCGACGGCGCCCACCGCACGGTCGTGTGCCGCACGGGGTACACCGGCGAGCGCGGGTACGAGGTGCTCGTGCCGGCCGAGGGGGCACCCGCGCTGTGGGCGCGGCTGCGCGAGGCGGTGGCCGCCGAGGGCGGGCTGCCCGCGGGGCTCGCGGCGCGGGACACGCTGCGCACCGAGATGGGCTACCCGCTGCACGGCAACGACATCGGCCCGGACGTCACCCCCGTGCAGGCCGGCCTCGGCTTCGCCGTCGGCTGGCGCAAGGAGCGCTTCACCGGGCGCGAGGCGGTCGCCGCGGAGAAGGCGGCGGGTCCGCGCCGCCGCGCCACCGGCCTGCTCGCGACCGGTCGCGGTGTGCCGCGGGCCGGCATGGCCGTGCACCGGCTCGCGAGCGGCGACGGCGGCGCGCCCTCGCTGGGGGAGCGGGTGGGGACGACGACGTCGGGGACGTACTCGCCGACCGCCAGGACCGGCATCGCGCTCGCGCTCCTCGACACCGGCGCGGGCGTCGGCGAGGGCGACGAGGTCGCCGTCGACGTGCGCGGGCGCGTGCTCGTGTGCCGGGTGCAGCGCCCGCCCTTCGTGCCCTCGCACGTGCGCGACTGAGGCGACCGTGCGGTCGCCTGCGGCCGCCGCTCCGAGTCGCGGCTAGGCCGTCGTGGACCCCTCGGGCCCGTCCGCGTCGTCGTCCGGCTGACTATCCGGCTGCCGGTCCGGGTACCCGTCCGGCTCCTCGGGCGTCTCGACGGCGGGCCAGGCCTCGGCGCTCGTGACGGTCCCGTGCTGCACGGCGACCGCCGCGCCCAGTGCCTGCACGGCGAGCAGGCCGGCCAGCCCGCTGCCGGCGCGGACCCCGAGGTCGAGGACGGGCGTCATCGCGAAGGTCTCCAGCGCGCGGTGCACGCACGGCTCGTCGGTGCGCTCCGCGACGAGCCACCACTGCCGGGCGGTGGGCGAGACGCGGTTGGCGAGGACGGCCGCGGCGACCACGAGCGGGCCGTCGAGGACGACCGGCAGCCCGGCCGCGCTGCAGCGCAGCAGCAGCGCCACCGCCGCGGCGAGGTCGGGGGAGCCGACCGTCCGCAGCACGGTGGTCACGTCGCGGCTGCGCGCCCGCGCACGGCGCAGCCCCTCGCGCACCGCGGCCGCCTTGCGCATCCACGCGGTGTCGTCGACGCCGCTGCCGCGCCCGACCACGTCGAGCACGGGACGTCGGAGCACGGCCCCGACCGCGGCGGCGGCCGTCGTCGTGGACCCCACGCCGAGGTCGCCGAGCACCACGAGGTCGCGGCCGGCGGCCACGAGCTCGTCCGCGACCTCGCTGCCCAGGGCCACCGAGCGCGACAGCAGCCCGGTGTCCATGACGTCGCCGCTGTCGAGCGGGCGGGCCTCCGGTCCGTGCGGACCGGCCACGTCGACCGCCACGAGCCGCACCGGTACGCCCCAACGGCCGGCCACGGCGCTGGTCGCCGCCCGGCCGTCGCGCAGGGCGCGCGCCGAGACGGCCGTGTGCCCGAGCGGCAGCGCGGACACGCCCCGGACGGCGACGCCGTGGTCGGCCGCCAGCACGACCGCCTCGACCGAGGCGGGGGGAGGCGCCGTCTCGTCGTCCCTGACGGCCGCCCACCACAGCGCCAGGCGCTGCAGCGAGCCGAGGCCGTCGGGCGGCAGGAGCAGGGTGTCCAGGCGCGCCCGCGCGCGCTGCTCGGCCGCCCGGGACGGAGGCCGCACGCCCGTGGCGAGGCCGTGCAGGTCGGGGCCCGTCGCCTCGACGAGGTCGTCCGGGGGCTCCGCGGGAGTGGCGCTCGTCACGTCCGAGAGTGTGCCCGGCGCGTCGCCGCGGTGCCGACACAGGGCCTGCGGGGGCTGTCGACGGCCGCTGACCTGCGACGTCGTGACCCCCGCGGGGTCGCGGCCGACGTCCAGCACCTGACATGTCGGGTTCGTCACGAGGTGTGGACGTGCGCAGGGGTGGGTAGGCCCCTAACGTCACACCGCCGTCGCCGACGGCACCCCGGGCGTGCCCGGGGAACCCGCGCACATTTCGGGAGGAAACATGCGCAGGACCATCTCCGGCGTGGCCATCGCCGCGCTCGCCAGCGCCACCCTTCTCGCCGGCTGCGCCGACGACGGGGCCACCACCGAGGACCCCGCGGTCGACGACCCGGCGGTCGAGGACACCATGGACCCGGGCATGATGACCGAGGACCCGATGGCCACCATGGAGCCGACGGACGGCTGATCCTCCCCCCGGGCAGCGCCCGGGGACGAGAGCCCGAGGACCGGGCGGGGCGCAGGCCCCGCCCGGTCCTCTGCTGTCCGGGCGCGTCGGGAGGCGGACCGTCACGCTCTGCCTAGGGTTGGTGCATGACGGAGCGGACGGCTCAGCCGGGTCCCTGGTCGTGGCGGTACGAGGCGACGGGCGGCGCCGTGCTCGAGGACGCCTCCCTGCCGCGCGCGGTGTTCCCGTCGCAGGCCGAGGCCGAGGCCTGGGTGGGGGAGACGTGGCGCGAGCTCCTCGACGCCGGCGTCGACGCCGTCTCGCTGCTGCACGGCGACGACGTGGTGTACGGGCCGATGAGCCTGCACCCCGCCGAGGGCTGAGCCCCGCGCCACGTCCCCCGGGTCGGACCCGTCAGGAGGCGACGCTGCGCCCCCGCGGCATGCCCTCCTTGGTGCGGGCGGGGTCGCGCTCGACGACGTCGCCGAGGACCTCGTCGATGCGCGCCATGACCTCGGCCGGCAGCCGCACGCCGGCGGCCTTCACGTTCTCCGTGACCTGCTCGGGGCGGGACGCGCCGATGATGGCGCCGGACACGTTGTCGTTCTGCAGCACCCACGCCACGGCGAGCTGGGCCATGGACAGCCCGACCTCGTCGGCGACCGGCTGCAGCTGCTGCACGCGCTCGAGGACCTCGTCGCGCATGAACCGCTTGATCATGTTCGCGCCGCCCTTCTCGTCCGTGGCGCGCGAGCCCTCGGGCAGCGGCTGGCCGGGCACGTACTTGCCGGTGAGCACGCCCTGGGCGATGGGCGACCACACGATCTGGCCGAGCCCGAGCTCGCGCGAGGTCGGCACGACCTCGTCCTCGATGACCCGCCACAGCATCGAGTACTGCGGCTGGCTGGAGACGAACGGGATGCGCAGCTCGCGGGCGAGCTCGGCGCCGGCCCGGATCTGCTCGGCGGTCCACTCGCTCACGCCGATGTAGTGGGCCTTGCCGGAGTGCACGACGTCGGCGAAGGCGCTCATCGTCTCCTCCAGCGGCGTCGTCACGTCGAAGCGGTGCGCCTGGTACAGGTCGACGTAGTCGGTGCGCAGCCGTCGCAGCGAGCCGTCGATCGACTCCATGACGTGCTTGCGGCCGAGGCCGGTGTCGTTGTGGCCCTTGGGGCCGGTCGGCCAGTAGACCTTCGTGAAGATCTCGAGGCTCTCGCGGCGCTCGCCCTGCAGCGCGTCGCCGAGGACGCTCTCCGCCGCCGTGTTGGCGTAGACGTCGGCGGTGTCGAAGGTGGTGATGCCGGCGGCCAGGGCGGCGCGGACGCACGCGGTCGCGGCGTCGTTCTCGACCTGGGAGCCGTGCGTGAGCCAGTTGCCGTAGATGATCTCGCTGATGACGAGGCCGCTGCGGCCGAGGTGTCGGTAGTCCATGCGTCGATCACACACGACGCGTCTGCGGTCCCGCGAACCGGGGCGGGGACCGGGGCCGGCGAGCCGATGAGGGGCCGGTCGGGGACCGGTCAGGGGCGCGGCGGCTGCCCGTGGCCGACCTTGGCCACCGGCCGGCGCATGCGCCGCATCTGGGTCGCGCGCATGACGGCGTACATGCGCAGCCCCCGCTCCTGGGCGGCCTCCTCGCCGAACCGCTCGGCCACGGCCGTCTTGACCGTCCGCGCCAGGAGCAGGCAGTCGAGCACGAGCACGCCGAGCACCACGTACATGGTGACGGCGGAGACGACCCGGAACGTCGGGTCCGGCACGAGGGTGAGGAACAGCACGAGGAACGCGACGGGCAGGAAGTACTGCCCGACGTTGCGCCGGCGGTCGACGAGGTCGCGCACGTAGCGCCGCACGGGCCCGCGGTCGCGCGCGGGCAGGTACCGCTGGTCCTCGGTCTGGTACGACTCGAGCGTCCTCGCCTGGTCCGCCCGCCGCTGGTCGCGCTCGCGCGTCCGCGCGACCTTGCGGTCGTCGGGCACGAGCGGTCGGCGGTTGGCCGCCTCGGCGACGGAGCGTTTGGGGGTCGGACGGTTCTTGGCGCCGGGCCGGTCCGCGACGGGGGTCGGGGTGTCCTCGGTGGGGGTCCTGGCGCGGCCGAACATGGTGCCGAGGGTATCCCGCCGGGAGCCCCGCCCGGTGGCGCTACGGTCGGGACCCGTGCCCGACACCTCCTCGCAGCCCGGCCCGAGCGCGACCTGGACCGTCCCCGACGACGACGCGGTCCGCCGCACCCGCGAGACGGTCGAGGCGGGCCTGGAGCAGACGGTCGCCGCGCTGGAGTCGCTCGTGCGGATCCCGTCGGTGTCGGCGGCCGCCTTCGACCAGGCGCACGTCGAGCGCTCCGCCGACGCCGTCGAGCGGCTGCTGCGCGAGGCGGGCCTGCCGGACGTCCGTCGGCTGAGCGCACCCCGCCCGGACGGCACGCCCGGGGCCCCCGCGCTGGTGGCGCGCCGGCCCGCGCCGCCCGGCGCGCCGACCGTCCTGCTGTACGCCCACCACGACGTGCAGCCGCCCGGAGACGCGTCGCAGTGGACGTCCCCGGCGTTCGAGCCGACCCGGCGGGGCGAGCGCCTGTACGGGCGCGGCGCCGCCGACGACAAGGCGGGCGTCTGCGCGCACCTCGCCGCGGTGCGGGCCCACCTCGACGCGCACGGCCCCGACGGCGGGGTCGGGGTCACGGTGTTCGTCGAGGGGGAGGAGGAGGTCGGCTCGCCGTCGTTCTCCGCCTTCCTCGCCGAGCACGCCGAGCTGCTGCGCGCCGACGTGCTCGTGGTGGCCGACTCGACCAACGCCGCCGTGGGCGTGCCCGCCCTCACCACGACGCTGCGCGGCCTCGTGCAGGCCCGCGTCGAGGTGCGCACGCTCGACCACGCGCTGCACTCCGGCATGTTCGGGGGCGCCGTCCCGGACCCGACCGTCACGCTCGTCCGGCTGCTCGCCTCGCTCCACGGTCCGGACGGCTCGGTCTCCGTGCCCGGCCTCGGCGACCTGCCGCCGCACGCGGCCGAGGCGGTCGCGGCGCAGCAGGCCTACCCCGAGGACCGGTTCCGCGCCGAGGCGGGGGTGCTCGACGGCGTCGACCTCGCCGGCGGGCCCGGCGACGTCGCCGCCCGCGTGTGGGCGGGGCCGGCCGTCACGGTCATCGGCCTCGACCTGCCGTCGGTCGCGACCGCGTCGAACACCGTGCAGCCGGTCGCGCGCGCCCGGGTCTCGGTCCGCGTGCCCCCCGGCGCGGACCCGGCCGCGGCCTTCGACGCGCTGCGCGCGCACCTGCTCGCCCAGCCGGCGGGCGGGGCCGAGGTGCTCGTGGACACCGAGGAGCAGGGCCACGGGTTCGCCGCCGATACCTCCTCGCCGTCCTTCGCGGCGGCCCGGTGGGCGCTCGCGACGGCGTGGGGACGGGACGCGGTGGACATCGGGGTCGGCGGGTCGATCCCGTTCATCGCCGACCTCGACCGGGTCCTGCCCGGCGCGACCGTGCTCGTCACGGGCGTCGAGGACCCGGACTCGCGTGCGCACGGCATCGACGAGTCGCTGCACCTCGGCGAGTTCGCGCGGGCGTGCGTCGCCGAGGCGCTGCTGCTGGAGGCGCTGACGCCGCGCTGACGGACTGGGGTGCCCCGCGTGTCGCCGCGGCATGGATCATGACGTGAGGCGCGCGCACGGCCGCCCGGCGTGTCGCCACGGCAAGGATCATGACGTCAGGCGCGCGCACGGGCGCCCCGCGTGTCGCCGCGGCATGGATCATGACGTGAGACGCGCGCACGGCGGGGTGAGCGTGCCGTACCCGCAAGGATCATGACGGCGGGTGCGCGTGACCGGGGTCAGTCCTTCGCGGTCGGTCCCGGCAGCGCGAGCATGCGGTCGAGGCCGACCCGGGCCCAGTGCGCGGTCTCGTCGTCGACGACGACCCGGTTGACGACCCGGCCGTCGGCGAGGGACTCCAGCGCCCACACGAGGTGCGGCAGGTCGATGCGGTTCATCGTCGAGCAGTAGCAGACGTCGCGGTCGAGGAAGTGGACCTGCTTGTCCGGGTGCTGCGCCGCGAGCCGCTTGACGAGGTTGAGCTCGGTGCCGACCACCCACGACGAGCCGGGCTCGGCCCGCTCGAGGGTGCGGATGATGAGCTCGGTCGAGCCGACGACGTCGGCGCGGGTGACGACCTCGTGCCGGCACTCCGGGTGCACGAGCACGTTGACGCCGGGGATGCGCTCCCGGTACGCGTCGACCGCCTCGGCGCTGAAGCGGCCGTGCACCGAGCAGTGCCCGCGCCACAGGATCATCCGGGCCCGCTCGAGCTGCTCGGTCGTGAGCCCGCCGCCGGGCTTCCAGGGGTCGTAGACGACGCAGTCGTCCAGCGACAGCCCGAGCGCGAGGACCGCGGTGTTGCGGCCGAGGTGCTGATCGGGGAGGAACAACACCTTGCCGGCGGCCGGGCCCTCGGACTCGACCGCGCCGGTCTGCTCGAACGCCCAGCGGAGCGCCTGCTCGGCGTTGCTCGACGTGCACACGGTGCCGCCGTTGCGCCCCGTGAACGCCTTGATCGCCGCGGAGGAGTTCATGTAGCTGACGGGGACCGTGCGGTCGGCGACGCCGGCGTCGGCGAGCACGCGCCACGCGTCCTCGACCTGGCCGATCGCCGCCATGTCGGCCATGGAGCAGCCCGCCGCGAGGTCCGGCAGGACCACGGCCTGGCCCGGCGCGGTGAGCAGGTCGGCGCTCTCGGCCATGAAGTGGACGCCGCAGAAGACGACGTACTCCGCCTCCGGGCGCGCGGCGGCGTCGCGGGCCAGCTTGAAGGAGTCGCCGGTGACGTCGGCGAAGGCGATGACCTCGTCGCGCTGGTAGTGGTGCCCGAGCACGAACGCGCGGTCGCCCAGGGCGGCGCGGGCCCGCTGCGCCCGCGCGACCAGGTCGGGGTCGGACGGGGCCGGCAGGTCGCCCGGGCACTCCACGCCCCGCTCGCTCGCGAGGTCGCGGCCCCGGCCGAGGAGCAGCAGCGAGCCGGGGGCGGTCGGGCCGTCCGCACGCCGCACCCCGGGTGTCGGCAGCGTCGTCGGCAGCGCGGTGCCGGTGGGCGTGCTGGTCACGCGCACCAGTGCAGCACACTGCAGGGCGTGCACGTGGTGATGGCCCCCGACAGCTTCCGCGGCACCCTCAGCGCCCCCGAGGCCGCCGCCGCGATGGCGGACGGCTGGCGCCGCCACGCGCCCGACGACACGGTGACGCTCGTGCCGATGTCCGACGGCGGGGCCGGCGTCGTCGAGGCCGTCCGGGCGGCGCTGCCCGGGTCCCTGGTGCAGGTGACTGTGCCCGGACCCGACGGCGCGCCCGTGCCGGCCGCCGTCCTGCTCGTGGCCGCGGCCGACGACCCGAGCGGGCGCGCGAGCGCGTACGTCGACCTCTCGCACGCCCTCGGCGAGCACCTCGTCGTCGACGCGCCGGCGGGTGACGCCGCGGGCGTCCTGCGACGCACCAGCCGGGGCGCGGGCCGGCTCGTGGGCGAAGCCGTCGGGACCGGCGCCGAGCGGGTCGTCGTCGGCGCGGGGCGCGCGGGCGTCCTCGACGGCGGCGCGGGCCTGCTCACCGGGCTCGCCGAGACGCTGCTCGACGGGACGGGCCACGCCGACCCGGCGCCTCCCGGCCTCGCCGCCGCGGCCCAGCGGACCCCGGGCGAGGTGGCCCACCTGGCCCTGCTGCGCGAGCGCCTCACCGGCGTCGAGCTCGTCCTCGCGACGGACCGCGACAGCCCCCTCGTGGGGCGTCACGGCCCCGTGCAGGCGAGCGGCCGCGACCTCGGCGTGCCCGCGGCGTCCCTGCCGTCGGCGGACGCCGCGATGACGGCGTGGGCCGCGGTCCTCGTCGAGGCCGCCGGCGCCGCGGGCGCGCCCGACCCCGGCCGCCTCGTGGCGCTGCCGGGTGCGGGGGCC